>NZ_CDRNDK010000069.1:0-20288 GCF_977012225.1 Planomonospora algeriensis
ACCCGGCCGCGGCCGACCGGGCCGCCAAGGCCGACTCGGAGGCGGCGCGATCGGCCGCCCGCTGGCTCGCCGGTGACGGCATGGCCGACCCCGAGTGCGGCCACGTGTGGCGGCACATGGTGGACGCGTCCATGGTCGAGTTCGGCGACGGCGAACCGGAGCACTTCACCCAGGTCAGGCTGCGGCCGGTGGTGCGGGTGACGGCCCCGACCGGCCACCGGCTGATCGACGAGGTGCTGCTGCGCGAGCCGTTCGACTGGACGATCGACGAGTACAGCGGCACGCTCCGGGCGTGGCCCGCCATGCTGCCCTCGCACCGCGAGGTCGTGGCCGTCAACTTCCTGCCCTTCCTGCTGCGCGGCGGCTGGGGCGCAAGGGTGACGCCCACGGAGATCACCGGCCTGGAGACCGCCCAGGGCCCGATGGGCGAGGCCACGGCGGTGATCCTCGCCTTCCTCCTGGCCGGGAGCGTGCCCGGCACGATCCCGCTGGTCCTGAGCATGGCCGCCGGGGGCGAACTACCCGCCGAGGCGATCGGCCGCCAGCTCGCGCTGGTGCTGCGCCGCACGTGGCGGGAGACCCGCCCCGCCCTCGCGGCCCTGGCCGAGCTGGCCGACGCCGGCGGCCACCACGAGGTGTGGCGCATCCTGCGCGCTCTGCTTCCCGGGATGCTTCCCGGGATGCTGCCCGGGACGCCGCCGGGCGAGGGGCGGCGCGTCACCGTGATCCACGCCGAACTCGTCGCCTTCGCCGCAGATGTGGCGGGCTGGACCGGCGCGCGCGGGGAGATCCCGGTGGTCGCCGAGTTCGCGCGCGGGCGCCGGACGAGCCGCTTCGCCCACGAGTGCAGGCGCCTTCACGCCCAGCTCACCGGAGCCGCGTCATGACCTCTGTCGATCTCCGTGCCGAGGCCGGGACTCCCGCGCCCGGCCACGACGCCGGGCGGGGGAGACCGCCGCCCGGGCCGCGGCGGATGAGTTCGATCGTCCCGGTTCGGGCGCTCTCCACGTTCGGACGGTCGATCCGGGCCGTCCCCGCGGCGAAAGCGCGAGGTTAGGCTTCTCCTGTGCCTCCCTCCTACGCGCTCGAGAACCTGCTGTCCGACGGCGGGTCGAAGCTGGTGGCCGGGATCGACGAGGTCGGCCGGGGGGGCGTGGGCCGGGCCGGTGGCGGTCTGCGCGGTGGTCACGGACCTGTCCGAGCCGCCCGCCGGGCTCACCGACTCCAAGCTGCTCAGCCGGGCCCGCCGCGAGGCGATGGTCGCCGAGATCACCGGCTGGGCCGCCGGGATCGGGTACGGCGAGGCGTCCCACGAGGAGATCGACGCCCTCGGCATGACCGAGGCGCTGCGCCGGGCCGCCCGCCGCGCCCTCGCCGAGCTGCCGGTCCGGCCCGACGCGGTGATCCTGGACGGCAAGCACGACTACCTGGGCCCGCCCTGGCAGGTCCGGTGCGAGATCAAGGGCGACCTGTCCTGCGTCTCCGTCGCCGCCGCCTCGGTGATCGCCAAGGTCCGCCGCGACGCCTACATGGCCTCCCTCGGTCTCGACGCGTACGGCTTCGCGAGCAACGCCGGCTACCCCTCTCCGGTCCATCAGCGGGCCCTCGCCGAGCACGGCCCGACCGAGCACCACCGGCTGTCCTGGTCCTACCTCGACAAACTGCCCCGCTGGCGCCACCTCAGGAGGCACCGCGACGCCGCGGCGGGCGCGGGCCAGCTCGGGCTCTTCGGGTAGCCGGGGCGACGGGGATGGCCGGGGCGATGCGGATCGGCGTCTTCCTGGTCGCGGCGGGCTTCCCCGGCCGCGCGCCGGGCGAGGTGCTGCGGGACACGGTCGAGGCGGTCGTCGCCGCCGAGGAGGCCGGGTTCGACGACGCGTGGATCGCCGAGCACCACTTCATGTCGTACGGCGTGTGCCCGTCGGCGGCGACGCTGGCCGGGGTGGCGCTGGGCCGTACGAGCCGGATCCGGGTGGGCACGGCGGTGAGCGTGCTGTCCACCCGGCACCCCGTCGACCTGGCCGAGCAGGCGGCCGTCCTCGACCAGGTCTCGGGCGGGCGTTTCCTGCTGGGCGTGGGCCGGGGTGGGCCATGGGTGGATCTGGAGGTGTTCGGCACGGGGCTGGACCGGTTCGAGCGGGGCTTCGCCGAGTCGCTCGACCTGCTCTGCGCGGCGCTGGAGCGAGGCGAGGTCGCGGCCGACGGGGAGTTCTTCCGGTTCCGCCGGGTACCGGTGGTCCCGGCGGCACGGCTGCGGCCGGTGGTGGCCTGCACCTCGCCGGGGACCGCGGCGCTGGCCGCCGCCCGGGGACTGCCGATGCTGCTCGGCATGCACGTCGGCGACGAGGAGAAGGCGGCCATGATCCGGGCCTACGACGCCGCGGACCCGGGACGGGCGGACGCGCCGGCGACCGATCAGGCGGGGCCCGATCAGGCGGGGCCCGGTCGGGTGGGGTTCGATCGGGTGGACGCCCCGGCGCGCGGTCCGGAGGGGCGGCGGGACCCCGGGCACGTCGCCGCCGCCGTGGGATACGTGGCCGACTCGACGGCGCAGGCCGTACGGGAGCTGAGGGAGAGCATGCCGCGCTGGCTGGAGCCGGGGCTGGCGGGATACGTGCCGGTAGACGGGCGGCCTCGGCCGCGCCGGGACGTCCCGGCCTATGTGGACTTCCTGTGCGCGACGCATCCGGTCGGCTCAGCGGACCACTGCGTCGCGTCGATCCGGCGGACCGCCGCCGCGACGGGCCTGCGGCACCTGATCCTGATGGTCGAGGGCGCGGGCGACCATGCCCGGACGTTGGAGAACATCAGACGCCTCGGCGCCGAGGTCCTGCCCCGGATCCGTTAGTCGACCAAGGGCACAGGAAAGGACGGGAACGCGACTCCGGGTCCGCAGGACACCGCCCGGCGGACCCGGAGGAGCACAAGCCTCAGCAGTCGACGAGTTCGGGGGACTGGTTGAGGATCTGGGAACGGGCGGTGGTGAACTCGGCGTGGGCCGAGGTGGCGGACGGGTCGAAGACCGCGACCCGGTGGCAGTTCTGGAAGGCCAGCTTCACTCCGAAGTGGCGCTCCAGGGCGCCGCGCATGGCGTCGCTGGCCAGGCAGCGCAGGAGCTGGCCGCGGGCCTCCTCACTGGGCGGGGGGACGGTGTTGTCGGTGAACTCGGCGCCGGTGCGCGCCCGCTCCCGGACCAGGCCGTCGATCAGGGACCAGGCGTAGGGCAGGGAGTCGCGGACGCAGGCGACGAACGCCGCGTCGTCCACCTCGCCGGCCTGGGCCTGGTCGAGAAGGTCCTTGGAAACGGTCAGCGACATGCTGCGTTCTCCTCTCGGAAAGGGGATCTTTCAGACACTAGATCGGGTCCGTCCGCCGCTCCACCTAGCGCTGGAGCGACACTCGTGTGGGCCCGAAGACGAAATCCGGGTCGACCTGGGCCGCGAGGTCCTCGCCCACGGCCCGGTTCGCCCAGGCCCGCGCGTTGCGCAGGTGGAACTCGACGGTCTGGCGGCCGAACCGCTCCCAGTCCTTCTCCTGGGAGTCGACGTGCTTGAGCAGCACGCCGAGGGCGTCGGTGTTGGCGGGCTCCAGGTCCTCCAGGGTGAACGGGCGGCCCTGCTCCATGGCCCGCACCGCGGCCGAGTGCTCCAGGCAGACGAGCAGGTCGTCGCCGACGTGCTCGCGCAGGAAGGCGACGTCGCCGGGGCCCTGGACCTTGTTGCCGACGACCGCGATGGGCACGTCGTAGTCGGCGGCGTACTCGCGGTACTGCCGGTAGACGCCGACGCCCTGGCGGGTCGGCTCGGCCACCAGGAAGGTCATGTCGAAACGGGTGAACAGGCCGGAGGCGAAGGAGTCCGCCCCGGCGGTCATGTCCACCACGACGTGCTCGCCGTGGCCGTCGACGAGGTGGTTGAGGTAGAGCTCCACCGCGCCGACTTTGGAGTGGTAGCAGGCGACGCCGAGGTCCTCCTCGTTGAACGGGCCGGTGACCATCAGGCGCGGGCCCTCCGGCGTCACGGTCGAGAAACGGGCGTGGACCGGGTCGTCGGCCGGGTCGTCGGCAGGGTCCAGGCTCAGCAGCCGGGAGCCGCGGCCGGGCGGAGTGGTCTTGACCATGGCGGCGGCCGAGGTGATGCGGGGGTTGTCGCCGCGCAGCCACTCCTTGATCTCGGTCAGGTGGGCGCCCATCGGGCGGGGCAGCCCGCCCTCCTCCACGCCCAGGACCATGCCCAGATGCTGGTTGATGTCGGCGTCGACGGCGACGACCGGGCCGCCCTGACGCGCCGTGTATCTCGCGAACAGCGCCGACAGAGTCGTCTTGCCGCTGCCGCCCTTGCCGACGAATGCCACCCTCACGACGACGATCCAATCTGATTATGAAAACCATTGCAACCTCTGCGCGTGGCCATCATGCCACGGCGAGTGAGGTCCGGGTGCGGGTTGGCGGAAAGAGGGGCGTGTCGTGACCCGGTCCGGAGGCACCCCGGATGCAGACCATACGGGACCGTATGGAATCGTCTCGAGTGGCGACCCGGCAGGGACCGCCGGGTCGAGCCCTTCCGGGTGCCCGGATCCGGCCGCCCTGCCCTCCTACTCTCCGATCGGGAGCGACCATGCCGTACGCCGTCGAATGGCCGGAGCTCCGCGCCCTCACCCGGGACGCGGACCACGTGGACGTCAAGACAGTCGAGGGGGACGTCACCCTCAGGGAGTTCCTGGCCGGGCTCATCTCCTACGAGCCGGGCTGGATGCGCTTCCTCTACCGGGTCAGGGCGGGGTTCGTGCGCCTGCTCGGCATGCGCCAGGGTGAGCTGCCCTCGGCCGCGGGCGTGCGCCCGGAGGACGTCCCGTTCACGTCCGGGGAGAAGCTGGCCTTCTTCACCGTCACCGAGGCTGAGGAGGGGCGCTACTTCGTGGCGGGCACCACGGAGTCGCACTTGAGCGCGTGGATCGCGGTGGTGGCCGAGCCCGGCCGCTTCCACGTCGTGACCGTCGTGAAGTACCACCGCTGGACCGGGCCGGTCTACTTCAACGTCATCCGCCCCTTCCACCACCTGGTGGTCGCGGGCATGGCCAGGGCGGGAGTCGCGCCGAGAGCCGGGAGCGCGCGCCCGTAGCCGGGGCCGCCCGCTCGACATCGCGGGGCCGGAGGAGGTCAAGGGCAGGTCTCGTCGAGGACGACGGTCTCCTGAGGTGTCGGTGTCGGTGTCGGCGTCGGTGCCGGTGCCGGTGCCGGTGTGGATGCCGGGGTCGTGTCGGGGGCCGGTGCCGGGCCGGATTCCGATGCCGTCGATGCCGTCGATGCCGTCGGGCTCGGTGGCGGGGCGGGAGCAGGGGTGGTGGCCGACCGGGCGGCCGGGCCGGACGCGGCGGTGGCGCCCGGGGGCAGCGCGGCGGCGACCTTGCGCCTGATCAGGGAGTAATCGGGCGCGATGGGGTCGATCGCGGGCGGGACGAACTGCAGGCTCCTGATCCGGGTCTCCTTCACCTTGTCGGCCAGGTCGACCAGGTGGGGCAGGAGCGGCCGGGGGATGTCGGTGGACACGGTGTCCAGCGCGGCGTCCGCGATCTCTTCGAAGCCGCCGATGACCGTCACCGGGTCGGCCTGCTTGGCCACGGCGTTCAGCAGGCACTTCTGCCGGCTCATCCGGACGTAGTCGCTGGTGTGGGTGCGGGACCGGCCGTACCAGAGCGCCTCCTCGCCGGACAGGACGCGGGTGCCGGGCCGGACGACGCCCTCGTTCCGCCTGCCGTACACGATGGGCTCGGGCACGGTGAGGCGGACGCCGCCCATCGCGTCGATCATCTTGGCGAAGCCCCGCATGTCGACCATCGCGTAGTAGGGCACGTCCAGACCGAGGACGTCGCCGACCGTCCGCTTCAGCAGGGTGGGACCGCGCTCGCCGTCGGGGGTGCCGGGGACGGTCTCGGGGTGGTCCTCGGCGTACTGCCAGATCTCGTTGAGGATCCCCGGCGTGTGCGGCGGCTCGCCCGCGAAGCCGTGCGGGAAGCGGTCGCGGGCCGGGCCGGGCGGCATGGGGACGTGCTCCAGGTTGCGGGGCAGGCCGATCAGGACCGTGTCACCGGTGCGGGTGCCGACGCTCGCCACGGTCACGCTGTCGGTGCGCACGCCGTACCGGCCGGTGGCGGCGTCCGCGCCGACCAGCAGGATGTTGAGCCGGTCCCGGCCCCGCCACGGGTCGGCCGGCACGGGTGTGGTGCCGGCCGCGAACAGCGAGGTCATCACGTGCTGGGAGACGTGGGTGAGCCGGGCGGCGTAGACCGCGGGGAGCATCACCAGCACGCACAGCAGGCCCACGGCGAAGGCGGACAGCCTGCGGGCGGCCCGGCCGAGGCCCTGCGGCCGGAGGAGCCGGTAGGAACGGACGACCACGGCGGCGGTGACGGTTCCCAGCAGCAGCGCGACCACTCCGAAGGCCTGCAGCCAGCCGGGCCGCACGGCCAGGGTCAGCAGGAAGGACTTGGCGGTGAGGAGCGCGGTCGCGGCCGCCGTGATCACGGTCAGGGAGGAGATCATGAGCAGGACGCCCGTCCTGCGCCGTCCGGCCCGCAGGTGGGCCAGGCCCCACAGCACCGCCGAGCCGAGCGTGAAAGCCAGGCTCGATCCGATGCCGGGACGACGCCTGTGACCTGCCATTTCTTCACTATTCCCCGTCCGTCCCCGGAGACTGCCACAGGTTAGTACTCGATATCGGCTTATTAGGCCATGTATAGGGTCATGTCTGGATCAAATCCCATCGAGAGACGCGGGCCCGCCGGGCTCACCAGTCCGCAGCGCCCGCGAACGACGTGGGGGCCGGACGGTAGCCGAGCACCTCGCGGGCGGCGGTGATGTCCAGCGTGCGCTCGACGGCCAGATGGCCGACGGCGTACCGGGTCAGGCGGGGCGGACGCGTCCGCCCGAGCAGCCGGGCGGCCGTCTCGGCGAGGGCGGCGACGGGCTCGGCGAGCCGGAGCGGCAGGTAGTACGGCTCCGCGGCGACGCCCCGCTCCCGCAGGATCGTGCGCAGCGCGTCGTCCAGGACGACCGGCTCGGCGTCGGTGACGTTGAAGACACCGCGGGTGCCGCGCCGTACGGCCTCGGCCGCGAGCAGGCAGGCCCGGGCCAGGTTCCCCACCGAGGTGAGGCTGACCCGCTGCCGTCCGTCGCCCACGGCGACCAGCCGCCGGCCCCGGACCGCGCCGAGTACGCGGGGGAGCAGCGTCGTGTCCCCGGGACCGTAGACGGCGTGCGGGCGCAGGACGATCACCCGGCCCGGAGCCGCCTCCGCGGCGGCCCGTTCGGCGGCGGCCTTGGACGCGCCGTAGACGTTGACGTACCGCGCGACCGGGGCCTCGTCCTCGCGCGCCATCACGGTCGGCCGGAACGGGTCGTAGACGCTCGCCGTGCTCACGTGCACGAACCCGGCCCGGGGGAACGCCTCCGCCGCGCTCCGGGTCCCGGCCACGTTGGCCGCCCAGATCTCCGCCGGCGGCCCCCAGTCCGTGACGCCGCCCGCGCAGTGGACCACCGCGTCCACCTCCGGCAGCCCGGGCCGCAGGCCCCGCCCGCCGAGCAGATCCCACGGCAGGTACGGCGCGCCGCCGACGTGGGCGGGTTCCACCGCGGGCCGCCGCCCGAAGGCGTGCACCTCCCAGCCCTCGGCGCGGGCCGCCCGGCACACCGCGCCGCCCGCGAACCCCGACGCACCCGTCACCGCGATCCTCATCGCCGGACCACGCCTCCCCCCGCCTCCCCCCCCCGCATCCGCCGCCCTCGCCGTCAGGCCGTTCACCGGGCCGCCGACCGGACCGTTCACCACTGGACCGTTGATCACCGGGCCGTTCACCACCGGGCCACCCATCGCGTCCTCGGCCGGGCCACCGGCCGGGCCGTTCACCGGGCCACCAGGGCGCGGAGCGCGGCGCGGTCGAGTTTGTCGGCGCGGCCGGAGCGGGGGAAGGCGCCGAGGGCGACGACCCGGTCGGGGAGGGCGCCGGCGTCCACCAGGTCCGGCAGGGCTCCGCGCAGCCGTGCCTCGTCGTAGCCGGACGCGGGGACGACGGCGAGCACGACCTCCTCGTCACCGGTCTCCGGATCCGCCAGGCCGACGATGGCGGCCTCGGCGATCCCGGGCAGCGCGGTGATCACGGGTTCGTAGAGGCCGGGATAGATGTTGAACCCGTCGCGCAGGATCATGTCCTTCTTCCGGCCGATCAGGACCAGGCGGCCGCCGGAGATCCGGACCAGGTCACCGGTGGCGACCTCGCGCAGCGGTTCCCCGCCCAGGTAGCGGCCGGCCAGGTGCGGCCCGGAGACCAGCAGCTCGCCGTCCTCGGCCAGGCGTGCCCCCACCCCCGGCAGGGGAGCCCCGAGCAGGTCGCCCTCGGCGCCCGACCCGGTGTGGGCGAGCTTCTCCTCCGCCGAGGCGATCGAGATGGGCAGCGCCTCGGTCATCGCGTAGACCGACAGCACCTCGGGGCCCGCCCCGACCGCCCGGCGGAGCACCCCGGCCGGTGCGGGGGCGGAGCCGAGCAGCAGGTGGCGGAGGGTCCTCGGCAACCGGGGCGTCTCCCGGAGCAGCCGGTCCAGGCGGACCGGCACGGCGAAGGTGTGGGTGGCCTTCCGCTCCGCCAGCTCCGCCGCCAGGGGTCCCCGGCCGGGCAGCGACCAGGTGGCCCCGGCCATCAGCGCGGGCAGTCCCAGCATCAGCTGGTCGGTGTGCACGACGTCGCCCGGCCCGAGCGGGAACGCGCTGCGGAACAGCTCCAGCCCCGCCGCGAGCGACCCCCGCGTGTGCACCACTCCGCGCGGGCTGGCCGTGGTCCCCGACGTGAAGATCACCGCGGCGGGCTGGTCCGCCCGGGACGGCCGCGGACCGAGCTCTTCCGGAGATTCCGGCAGGCGGCTCAGCCGCAGCGCGCCGCGCGGCACCCCCGGGAGCCATGGTCCCGCGTACAGGTGGCGGACCGGATGGCCGGGGAGGGGGTCGCGCAGGTCGGGCAGGAGCAGGCCGCGGCGCCGGGCCAGGGACCTGAGCGGCCCGCTCAGGGTGTGCAGCAGCGACTCGGTGACCACCCACCTGGGCCGGGTGGCGGCCATCCGGGCGGCCAGCACCCCCGGGGCCAGGCCGGGATCGGCCAGCACGAGCGTCCCGCCCGCCGCCACCGCGCCCAGCGCCGTCACCACCGCGTCCACGCCGGGCCGTACCGCGAACAGCACCCCGTCCCCCGGCTCCAGCCCGTCCATGGCGGCCCGGACCGCGTCCACCCGGCGGGCCAGCGTGCCGTAGGCGATCTCCCGGCCGCGGCCGTCGACGAGCGCGGTCCGGTACGGCTCCCGCCCGGCGGCGGCCATGATCCCGGTGACGATGTCGTTCATGCGGCGGCGGTCCAGGGGGTGGAAGGGACCCCGGCGGCGTCCGCGAAGCGGCGGGCCGGTGGGGTCGGGCGGTCCGGGGGGCCGGGGGCGTTCATGCGGCGGTGATCCACAGGTGCTCGTAGGTGGGGATGAGGACCCCTCTGGCGGCGCGCCGTCCCGTGACGCGGACGCCGCGGGACAGCACCGTCGAGGCCACCGCGCGGATCTCCGCCAGGGCCAGGGGGTAGCCGATGCAGAAGTGGGGGCCCGCGCCGAACCAGAGGTGGCGCAACTCTGGAGGATGCGGGCGGGACGGGTCGAAGGGGCCGTGGGCGCGGGCGCAGTTGTGGGTGACGATCAGCACCCGGTCGCCGGGCCGTACCGCGACCCCGCCGACCCGCGCGGGTTCGGACACCGAGCGGAGCATCAGCGGGGTGGGGGTGGTGACCCGCATGGCCTCGTCGATCACCCGGTCCAGACCGTCCAGCGCCGCACCGGTCCCGGTCCCGGTCCCGGTTCTGAGCTCAGTTCCGGTTTCGCTCTCGCTCTCGCTCTCGCTCCCGGTTCCGGAGCCTGTGCCGGCCTCGCGGCCGGGCCCGAGGTCGATGCCGTGGTCGAAGACCAGCGCGACCAGGCGGGGCACGAAGGTGGCGACGGTCTCGGTCCCCGTCAGGAAGAACGCCCCGGCCGCGCCCCTCGCCTCGGCCGCGGACAGGCCCTGGGCGCGCATCCGGCCCATGACCGTGGCCTCGTCCTCCGCCTCATAGGCCGCCTGGGCGATGTCTCCGATCCGGTCCAGGACCTCCCGGGCGACCGCGACCTGCCGGTCCGACAACCGCCGGGAGCGCAGCGAGACCATCGAGACGACCCGCTCCCCCTCGGCGAACAGCTCCCTGGCCCGCGCCTCGGCGACCGCGGCCGAACCGGAACCCCAACCAGGCCCCGAGCCGGAACCAGAATCAGGGCCCGAGCCGAAACCTGATCCGGAATCCGAGCCGAGGTCCAGGCCGATGGTCCGGCAGATGACGGCTCCGGCCATCACCCGCATGGCGTCCACCAGGTCGACGGTCTCGCCGCGCGCCAGGCGCGCGTCCAGCGCCGCGAGCGGCTCACGCAGCACCTCGTCCACCAGGCCCGCGACGTAGGCCGGGGTGAACAGCGGCATGAGCTTCCTGCGCAGCGCCAGGTGGTCCGGGCCCTCCATGTTGAGCAGCACGGACGGCCCGAGCACCGGCGTCCACAGGTCTCCCGGCGAGCCGGGACCGTCCTTGCGGAAGCGCTCGTCGGTCAGTACGGCCCGCGCCACGGAGGCGTCGTTGACCACCACGCCCAGCCCCGGCACCCGGACCACCGGGCCGAGCCGGGCCAGCAGGCGCATCAGCGGGTAGGCGAACGGGTGGGCGGCCAGGTAGAGGCGCGCCTCATGATCCATCAGCCGGTTCACGGTCCGGTTCACGGTCCGGATCACCGGATGTCGACCACGTCGGGCCGGTAGCGGTGGTCGGCGTACCAGGCCAGCGTGCCCGCCAGACCGTAGGCCCGCAGCCGCCGGACCGAGCCGTGCACGACGACGTCGCGGCGGGAGCCGTACGCGGCGGTGACCTTGCGGACCCGGTTGACCAGGGCGCGGTCCTCGTGGACCTCCTCGATCGCGGTCCGCGGGAAGCCGCCCGCGCGCTCGTAGAGTTCCGCGGTGATGGCCAGGTTGCAGCCGGGCATCATCACGTACGGTCCCCGGTAGAGCGGGTCCCGGTTGCCCGGCCGGAACCGGCCGAACGCCGCCGCCACGTCGATCACGAACGGGATGAGCCGCCGCTCCCAGAACTTCAGCGGGAACTCGTCGGTGCGGGGCACGAGCCGCCCGCCGACCATCTCCAGGCCGTCACCGAACGCGCGGCGGATGCTCCGCACCCAGTCGGCGCGGGGCAGGCAGTCGGCGTCGGTGCGGGCGACGTGGGTCGCCCCGTGCGCGATGGCGTGCCGCACACCGGTGTCGGAGGCCGCGCCGGTGCCCTTCTGCGGCTCGGAGACCACCTGCACGCCGTGCCGCCGGACGATTTCGGCGGTGCCGTCGGTGCTCGCGTTGTCCACCACGAGCAGCGTGAAGCCGCGGTCGTCCTGCGCCGCCAGCGCGCGCAGCGTCGCCTCGATGCCGGCGGCCTCGTTGTACGCCGGGACGATCACCCACAGGTCCATCACATCTCCGCCAGCATCACGCCCATGCTGATCCCGCCGCCCAGGCCCAGCAGCGCCACCCGGTCGCCGGGTCCCCAGGAGCCCAGCGCGAGCTGGAGCGGGAGCGTGGCCGAGGCGCAGTTGCCGTGCTCGGGCAGGCTGACGACCAGCCTGTCTCCGGGAATGTCCAGCACCTCGGCCAGGAAGCGCAGGTAGGGCATCGCGACCTGGTGGACCGCCACGACGGCGAAGTCGTCCCAGGTCAGGCCGGTCCGCTTGAGCGCGTTGAGGAAGATGTCGGGACCGATGCGCTCGAAGGCCTCCTTCAGCCGCCGCCCGTCGCCCTGGAAGTAGGAGTACTCGGGGTCGCGGGGGTGGACCGAGCCGCCGCCGGGCAGGGTGCCGACCGCCCACGCGGCGGAGTCGGCGGAGAAGTCGCGGTAGAAGATGCCGCGCTCGGCGTCCGCCTCGACCAGCACGGCCGCCCCGCTGTCGGAGAGCGTGTATCCGGCGAAGGAGTCCACGAACTGCGCCCGGTCCCGGACCCGCCACCGGATCGCCCGAGACGGGGTCTCACCGGAGCAGACCAGGACCTTGCGGTGCGCCCCGGACAGGATCAGCGCCTCGGCCACCTGAATGCCGTTGAGCATGCTGTTGCAGGCGTTCTTGACGTCGAACACCGGGCACGAAAGACCCAGCTTGGCCGCCACGATGTGCGCCGTGGCGGGCTCGACCATGTCCTGCGAGGCCGAGGCGAAGATCATCAGATCTGCGTCGGCACAGGCGACGCGACCGGCCTCGTCGGCCCCGGCGGACCGGGCGACCCCGTCGGCTCCGGCTCCAGGCCGGGTGAGTCCGCGTACGGCCTCCACGGCCAGGTCGGAGGCCTGCTGGTCGTCGCGGGCCACGTGCCGCAGCCGGATTCCCGTCATGCGCTCGACGATCCCCCGATGGGGTGCGTATCCCTCGATCCGGCGCTCCACGTCCGAGCTGCTCAGTGTCCGCTCGGGCAGATACGTCGCGACGCCCGTGATACGGGCCTTCATCGCGCCCCCTCATCCGGTCAGGTCTCCCAGTGCCTGCGCAATGTATAACCCGAAATGGCATTTCTCCTAGTCAGGGGGAGCGACGAAGCCGGTCGGGCATTCTGCCGCCGCTCCACGGACGAAGGGTTGATACGATACTCATTATCATTTGAGCAGCTGTTCAGGAGTTCACCCATGGAAGCCGTCGCCGGTCTGGACGCGTGCACGACAGTGGAGCCGGACGAGGCGAAGGTGGCGGCGACCCGTGACCGGCTGGTCACCGCGGAGGAGGCCGTACGGCTGGCCGAGCTGTTCCGGCTGCTCGGCGACCCGACCAGGGCCCAGCTCCTCTACGCGCTCCTGGAGGCCGGAGAGCTGTGCGTCTGCGACCTCACCGAGGCGGTCGAGGTCAGCGACACGGCCGTCTCCCACGCGCTCCGGCTGCTGCGCACCGCGGGCATCGTGGCCAGCCGCCGGTCCGGCCGGATGATCTACTACCGCCTCGCCGACGCCCACGTGCGCATGCTCCTCGACCTCAGCCGCGAGCACCTGCGCCACGGCTGACCTCGACCTCGGCCGCGAGCACCTGCGCCACGGCTGATCCCGTTCTCGGGCCCGCGGCCCGCGGCCCGAAAGGCTCCCGTGGGAGCGACGCCGGGCCCGCCCGCCGGAAGCCGGGGCGGGGACGGCGGGTGACGGGAGGCGGAGCCGGTCAGGCGCTCGCGCAGGAGTCGTGGGTGGCGTCGAAGCCCTTGATGCTGTCGGTGTCGTTCGGGCGCAGCTCCTTGACCCCCCGCCAGTCGTCGCCGATCACGAGGACCAGCCGGCCCATCGTCTCGGCGGGGAGGAGTCGTCCGGTGGAGGCGAGCAGGTCGCGGCTGAGGACCGGCGCCTTCGTCGCGCCCCGCGGCGAGTAGGCGATCGTGGTCCGGGGGCGCGGCTTGCGCGCGGTGTCGCCGATCCTGGAGACGTGGTAGCCCCGCTCCTCCAACTGGGCCGCCACCAGCGTGCCCAGGCCGGAGCGCCAGGTCCCGTTGCGCACCTCGACGTTGATCTGCGAGCGCGGCACCCTGGCCTGTCCTCCCTTGACCCCCGATCCGGTGAGCGGCCGGTCGTGCGCGACGATGCGGAACAGCTTCGTGCTCAGCGGCTCGACCCACTCCACCTTCCCCGGGTGGACGAGCGAGTAGCGCCACGGCGTCGTGACGAAGCGGATCCGCCCGGCGGCCAGGCCCTTGGCGCTGAGCGCGAGATCCTTCATGACGGCGGGGGTGAGGCCGGGGTCGGTGGTGACCGACCGGGTGGCCGCGTCGAGGAAGCCGAAGAGCCGGGCGGGGTCGGTGAGCGTCTCGCCGCTCATCACCTTCTTCAGCATCGAGGCGATGAACATCTGCTGCCGCTGGATGCGCCCGATGTCGGAGCCGTCGCCCAGGCTGTAGCGGGCGCGGACGTAACCGAGGGCCTGCTCGCCCCGGAGCGTCTGCCGTCCGGCGTCGAGAGTGAGCAGGGCCTTGGTGTCGTTGATCGGCTCGGGCACGCAGACCTCGACCCCGCCGACCGCGTCGACCATGTCCTTGAACCCGGTGAAGTCGACCTTCACGAAGTGGTCGATGCGGATGCCGGTGAGCGTCTCGATCGTCTTCCAGGTGCAGGCGATGCCGCCGTAGTTGAACGACTCGTTGATCATCCCCACGTGGGGTACTGGCCGGGCAGCCCGTGCCGGGCCCGGCAGGCGGGGAGCGGGACCATCGAGTCGCGCGGGAAACTGACGACGACCGCGTTGTCGCGCCTCGGCGAGATGTGCGCGAGCATGATCGTGTCGGTCCGCTCCCCGGGGAACCGCCCGTACTTCGCGTTCCTGCCGTCGCGCTGGTCGGAGCCGACGATCAGGACGTTCACCGCCTTGGTCTCGGCCTTCACCGGGCGCGGCCCGAGGTCCTCCGTGCCGATCTCGACGTGCCGGACGTTCCCCGACAACCTGACGTACGCGCCGACCACCGTCGCGCTCACCCCGACCGTGACGGTCGTCACCGCCGCCACCAGCCACCACACCCACCGGCGGCGCGGCCGGGGCTTCACCGGATCCGCGGGCCTCGGAGGCGCGTCGGTCGATCCACTGCTCACCAGTTGTCTCCAGCGTGGAGGAACCGGCCCACGGGCCGAATCCCTGACGTGACTCCGGAAGGGGACGGGCCAGGGGCGTGCGCCCTGGCAGGGGAGCCGTGCTCCGGCTGCCGCCGAGTCTACTGAGCGTGCTGCGGAGTTCGGTGAAACTCCGGTGCGCCGCTCTGACGTGGCGTGATGACGGAACGCGGCTCCTGTTACGATCCGCCGATGGTTATCCGAGATGGTGGCCCTGATGACGTTCGGGCCGTTCTGGGAATGTTCGACAGCGCGGTGGCGTGGCTGACGGCGCAGGGCCGTACCGGGCAGTGGGGCAGCGAGCCGTTCTCCACCGACCCCGCCCGCGTGGCGCGGGTGGAGGAGTGGGCGGCGGGCGGCGGGATGCGCATCGCCGAGGTCGACGGCGAGCCGGCCGGCTGCCTCGTCCTCGGACCGGCGATGCCCTACGTCGTGCCCGCCCCCGAACCCGAGGTCTACGTTCGGGTCCTGGTTGTCGACCGGCGCTTCCCCGGCCGGGGCGTCGGCGCGGCGCTGCTGGAGCGGGCCCGCGCCGAGGCGGCCGAGCGAGGGGTCTCGCTGGTCCGGGTGGACTGCTACGCCGGTGACGACGGCCGCCTGGTGAAGTACTACGAGAGTCAGGGCTTCACCAGGACCGAGCCGTTCACCGTGGGCGAGTGGCCGGGCCAGCTCCTGGAACTGCGGCTCTGACGACCACCCCGTCCCCGGAGCGGCCCGCGCGGGTGACCCGCCCCGGGCCCGCCCCGGTCCGCCGGTCCGGTACGGCGGCCGCCTGTCGGTCCGCCCCGGTCCGCCGGTCCGGTACGGCCGTCAGCCGTCGGCCTTCATCGGGTAGATGCGGACCCAGTCGACCTCCATCCACGCCTCCCCGTTGCTCCCCTCGCCGGGGAACCAGTCGAGCTGCAGGCAGAGCGACATCGGGCTGCGGGTGGAGTGGGACGAGCGGAACCACTCACGCCCGTCGAGGTAGCCGACGACCCCGGCGGGGCTGTTCTCCACGGCGTAGGTGTGCCAGGTGGTCATGTCCACGTCGGCGTAGCCCAGCTCGTGCCCGCCCTTGGGGGTCTCCAGGAAGAAGTCCGCCCGCTGCCGGTTGGGGTCGTTGTAGACCCCCATGAAGTCGATCTCCTCGCGGGTGGCGCTGTACTCGCCGCCGCCCCCGCCGTTCGGCCAGAGCAGGGCCATCGGCCGGTAGGCGCCCGCACCCCGGTACAGGCGGATGCGGGTCTCCCACCGGCCGTACGACTGGGCGTGGCGGGCGCCGAGCCCCGCCGTGGTCCCGTCGGCCAGGCCGTGCAGGTAGAGCGCGCCGTTGCCCAGGTAGAGCTCCTTGGAGGTACGGCGGCCCTTGCCCGCGTGCCCGGGGGTGTCGTAGAAGACCCAGTCGGACGAGTCCAGGTACTCGTCCTCGAACTCGGCGCACCAGACCGGCGCCCCCCAGCCGCGCGCCTTGGCGGCGCTGGAACCGTCGGGGGCGGCGGGGCAGGCGGACGAGGCCTCGGCGGGCGCGGCGCCGAGCGCGGTGCCCAGGGCCAGCATCGTCACCATGCTGAGAACGGCTGTCCGGGCGCGGGAACGGAGGATCATGGATTGCTCTCCTGGAATCTGGCGCAGAGCGTGGGTGGGCTGAAGGCCCAGCAACCAACCTGAGCGGGGGCCGAACGGCCCTTGGCAGACGGGTCCGACGTCGAGGCCGCGGGGAGTGCGAAGACCCACCGAGGCGTCGCCGACGTCTGCTGACCATCATGCTCCGCCGCAGGTGAGCTGTCAGGAGAATCGGTGGTACGGCCGTGCCAGGGAGCGAGGTTCCAGCAGGTGGCGGCGGTGCCGGAGGGCGGGCAGAGCTCCCGGAGCGACGGCAGGGGAAGCGGCACGACGTCCGGCGCCGCCGGGGATCCGGACGCGTACGGCAGCGGCGACCGGACCGGGAGCTGCTCCTCCGACGAGACCTCGGCGGCCTCCGGGGCGGGGGAGACGGTTCTCCTCGGAGAGGCCGGGTCCGGCGCGGGCCGCCGTGCGGTGGTGGGCTTCGGGGCGGCCGTCCGTGGTCTTTCCGAGGAGCCGGGGTCCGGGGCGGGCCGTCGCGTGCCGGACGGGCTGGACGAGGGCTTGGCGGCGGTCGCATCCGGTACGGGCTTCTGCGTCCCCTTCTGCGGTTCCTTGTCCGGTTGCTCGTCCGGGTTCTTCTGCTGGTCTTCGTTCGCTTCCTTGTCCGGCTGCTCGTCCGGGTTCTTCTGCGGGCCTCCGTCCGGCTGCTTGCTCGGGTCTTCGTCCGGCTGCCCGCTCGGCTGCTCGTCGGGGTTCTGCTGCGCGCCGCCCGGCCGCTCGTCCGGCTTGTCAGGGGCGTCGCCGGGGGGCGCGGTGCGCTGAGGACTCGCCGTGCCCGCGGGGCCGGAGGGTTTCGCCGGGGACGGAGTGTCGTCCGCCGGCTTCTGGACCGGGCTCCGGGAGGGCTCGGCCTGCCGTTTCTCCGGGTTCTCCGGCACCGCCGTCCTGTCTCGGGAGGGACCGGGACCACGCGTCGCGGCCGCGGAGGCCGAGGGCGCGTCGGCGGTGGGGGCGGGCGCCGGATCGTCCTCATCCGGGACGGGGCCGTCCTCGGCCTCCTGCTCGGACGGCGGTACGTTCTCGCGCTCCGCAGCCCGTTCCCGATCGGGCTGCGAGGTCCGCTCGGGCCGTTCCTCGGGTGCGGGCCCGTCCTTTTCGGGTGCGGATCCGCCCTCGGACTCCGGCGCCGCCGGAGGCTCGGGGTCCACCGGGATGGGCAGCGGGTCGTCCTGGGCGGTCGGCGCCGGCCCGGGAGCCGCCGCGGCGACCCAGGGCTGGGCGGTGAGGGCGCCGGCCGTCGCGGACACTCCTGCGAGGAGGAGTCCGGAGACGAGGGTGAGGCGCCGGGAGGAGCTACGTGGGGACATGAGGGCTCTTCCTCGATCTGTCGCGGTATATGAGTCGGACCGGTCACGGGGCCGGGCCGGTTACGAGATGGGACCGATGGGGGCGGGACCCGTCACCGGAACCCGGTCACGGAGTGGGATCGGTGGGGGCGGGACCCTGTCACCGGAACCCGGTCACGGGGTGGGACCGGTGACGGCCTTCCACCCGGCCGCGGTGAACTCGGGGGTGCCGGGGAAGGCGACCTGGGGCACGACCGTGGGCAGCGGGTCGGGCGTGTTGACCCAGTCCCCCGCCCCGGCGCGGACGGTGGGATGCCAGACCATGAGCACGCTCATGGCGATGGGGCTGGAGTACGCCGGTCCGTCGTCCGCGGCGCCCTTGGTGGCGGTCACCCGCACCAGGAGGGAGACCTGGACCTGGTCCTCCGCCCGCTTGTGCCACTGCACGCCGATCGTCTCCGTCCGCAGGGCCGCCCCCTCGGGCAGCTTCCCCTCCGCGGGCAGGCCGACGGTCTCCCGCCAGCCCCGGACGGTGGCCGCCGCGGCCTTGCGGGCGTCGTCCTGCTGCTCCGGCGGGGCGTACAGGACCGCGGCCTGCTCCGCCTGGGCGGAGTCCAGCGTCCAGGCGGTCTCCAGCGCGGCCGCCGCCGCCGAGGCCGCGCCCAGCTCGGTGCGGGGGAACCCGACGGGATAGCCGGCGTCGCCCTGGTAGGCGGAGGGCGAGGCGAGGGTGACCGAGGCCGGGGCGGTTGCGGACGGCGAGGCGGCGGCCGGCGGCGGAGCCGTACCGGACCGCAGGAGACGCCACCCCACGGCCGCCGCCACGATCAGCCCGACGACCGCCAGGACCACGATGACCCGCCGCCGGGACGCGCGTCCCGGCGGGCCGAGGTCGACGTCGAGCACGGAGTCCTCGACGGCCGGCGGCACTAGTGGCTCCGGTCGGGGTGCAGGCTGAACGCCTGACCCGCCGCCGCGGCCAGTCGTAGGTAGGCGCCCCGGGTGGTGGGCCGCAGGCGGGCGAGGTCCACCTCCGCGCCCTCCTTGAGGTGCGGGTCGTAGGGGATGCGGATCACGGTGCGGCACCGGGTGTTGAAGTGGCGTTCCAGCAGGTCCAGGTCCACGTCGGTCTTCGGCTCCACCGCGTTCAGCACCACGATGGCGTTCCGCGCCAGGTCGGCGTGGCCGTGGGCGTTGAGCCAGTCCAGGGTGGCGGCGGCCGAGTTGGCCCCGTCCACCGCGACCAGGCTGACCAGCACGATCTGGTCGGCGAGGTCCAGGGTCGCGCCCATGGCCCCGTGCAGCAGGCCGGTCCCGCAGTCGGTGATGCAGATCGAGTAGTAGCGCTCGATCAGCCCGGCGACCGTACGGTAGTCCTCGGCGTTGAACGCCTCGCTGACGGCCGGATCGGTGTCGGAGGCGAGGATCTCCAGCCGGGCAGGCGACTGCGAGGTGAAGGCCCGGGCGTCGGCGTAGCGGAGGACGTGCGGCGCCTCGGCGAGCAGGGTGCGGATGGTCGCGGCGGTCTCCGACTTGACCTTGAGACCGAGCGTGCCCCGGTCGGGGTTGGCGTCGATCGCGATCACCCGGTCGCCCCGCAGGGAGGCGAGGGTGTTGCCCAGGGCCGCGGTCGTCGTGGTCTTGCCGACCCCGCCCTTGAGGCTCATCACCGCGATCCGGTGGTGCCCCCGCGCGACCGGCGTCTGGGCCTGGGCGATCAGCGTGCGCCGCTCGATCTCCGCCGCGGACTCGGCAGGGATGATCTTCTTTCCGGAGAGCAGCCAGACGAGTCGCCGCCAGCCCCCGGAGGGTTCGGGCCGCCGGTTGGTGAGCAGGTGCTCCGCGGTGAGCGGGACCGACTCCAGTTGCGCGTCGGACGGGTTGGGCGGGGTGGAGTGGATCTGGGGGGAGGTCTCGGTCATCGTCGGGGGTCCTTTCGTGCGGAACGGTGCCGGCACGGGGTCGTCAGCAGGTGCGCCAGCGCACCTTCGTGGAGATCGAGTCGTCGGGTCCGTGGAGGGTCAGCGGGACGGTGACGAAGGGGGCGGGACCGCACCAGTGGCGCACCCGCAGGGCGCGCAGGGCGATCACCGCCGTGTCCCCCCGCTCCAGGGTCCCGCCGGACGGGCTCACCACCAGGCCGGGAGCCGCCGCACGCCAGGTCAGCGGTTCTCCTGAGGTGACGGTCAGGGTCAGCTCGCCCCGGCCGTACTCGTCCAGCGTCACCTCGACGGGCAGGGGAAGCCGGGCGGCGAGCGTGCCCTCCTCGGCGGCGAGCGCGCTCTCCTCGGGGAAGGCCGTGGGCGGGGAGGGCGCGGCGGTCGTGGCGGCCTGGGGCCTGGAGGACGGCAGGGACCCGGCCGGGCGCTCGCCGCCGACGGGGCCCAGGAGGTTCATCCCCGTCAGGTCCCCGCGGTGCCGGCGACGACGATGACGACGATCTTCAACGTCGTCGTCCGGAACCGGTTCCCCGCCCATGTGAGCGCCTCGGCGAAGCGCGTCCTCAACCCGTCGCGGGGGCGTTCGGGGTCGCGGGCCGTACCGGGGGGACCGGCGGAGGAGGGGATGGAGAGGGGGACGTCGAGGTTAGCGTGCCCGGCACGGGACGCGATCTGGGAGAGCAGCGCGTCGTAGAGGGGGGTGTCGTGCGCCCGGTCCGCCGGTCCGCCCGGTCCGCCGGGCCGCCGG
>NZ_CDRNDK010000070.1:0-20025 GCF_977012225.1 Planomonospora algeriensis
GATTGGGACGCCAGGTGATGATCACCCCAGCCGGGCTACTTTGAAATCGCCCTGGTTGGGAGGAGTGTCGTTTCTCCTTGTCATGCTCGGTGCGCAAGGTGATCTTGGGATAATGGAGATCGGTTTGCCCTTCATCAGCATCGTTCTCGCCCTGTTGGTCTGCTGGGCGGCGGTGAAATGGAGCTCTCGGAAATCGCGGATATGGACTATCGCGGTTCTGCTTGAGGGGTTCCTGCTGATCAGCTTCGTCGCAACGGTCGCTCCTGATCCTGAGTTCAGTTTCGGCCTCTGGGATGGGCTCTCCCTCCTCATGCCGGTCACTGTGTTCCTCCTGTTGGTTCTCCCCAATACGAGATCTTGGTTCAACCGTTGAAGGCCCTCCCGGAGATCCGGAAGGGCCTGCCATGGGAACCGTTCGGGAAAGGTCAGCCGTCCTCGAAGCTCCGGTTGAGCCGGTCGAGCGCCTTGCGGGTCTCGGGTGAAAGACGCACGCCGACGCCGGGTTCTTTCACCTGCGCATCCACACCGACCGCCTGAGCCCGGACGCCGCAGCGGGCGAGATCATGAACGCCTACGCTCGTCTGCGGACGGCCGGACGTCCTCACGAGGAGGAATGCCCCCGGTAAGCCGCTCCGCCACGTTCTGCGGGATCAGGTCCAGCCGCCACCAGGTCCCACAGGCCCGGCAGCGCGCCCCGTCCGGCAGGGGCCGCTGATAGGTCCACTCGACGTCCTCATGCCCGCAGGCGGTCGGCGCAGCATGGGAGTTGACTCGCTCGTTCAGCGGGCGTGGCCGAGCAGGATCCGGGACCACAGCTCTTCTCCTTCCGGGATGCGCAGCCACTCGCTCTGATGCTCGATTACGCCGTCTGAGCGGTAGAGACGCCGGACGAACAGTAGCCCGCCCGCGTGGCACAGCTCGTAGACGATCGGTTTGCAGTTGCAGGTGTGACTGCGGACCCGCACGCGATCAGCACGAGGAACGCACTCCTGCCAGGAGATGTGCTGATAACCGGCTTGGGGCGTGGCCGGGTGAAGGCCGCCGTAGCACTCGCCGATGAGCGGACTCAGCGCGGCCATGGAGTCACCCCTGATTGCCTGTCGCGGACAGCCCGAGGGTGATCTCTTGCTGCCGCTGAAGCTGCCTGACGAGTGCGGCGGCATCGTCACCACTTACCGTCTGCGCCATGCCCGCATCGAACTGAGCGTTGCTCAGGGACATCCCACGCCGAGTGGCGTACCAGCTTCCAGGGCCGGTCTCGGTAGCGCCGCGCCAGATCACCCAATCCGGGTACCGGGCGGCCAACTCCTGAAGCGTCATAATGCCTGCCGATCAAGAGACGGTCATGTATGACCGAATGTAGCTACATACGAATGTACGTGCAATGGGAGGCACGTACAGTGCTACATAGCTTCGCTGCCATGGCCATCGACTCCAGCGCCGACCGCCCGGTCTACAAGCAGCTCGCCGACCTGATCCGGGCACGCATCGAAGAGGGAGAGCTCCGCCCCGGGCAGCGACTTCCGGCGGAGAGCGACTACGTGGCCGAGTTCGGCATCTCCCGCGACTCCGTCCGCCGGGCCATGGCCGTACTCAGGGGAGAGGGGCTGATCGTGACCGAGCTACGCGGCTCACGGGTCCGCGACGCCGGTGAGGCCGTCACCGTCCAGGTAGCTCCAGGCGCGCAGGTCACCGCCCGCATGCCGACCGAACCCGAGCGCAAGCAAATCGGCGTGGCCGAGGGGGTGCCCATCCTGGTCGTCACCGAGCCGGACGGAGAGACCCGCCTGCTTCCCGCAGACCGGACCATCATCGAGACCGGCGCCAAGGGGTAGGCCGCGCGAGAGGCAGTCAGCGCACGGCCCCATTGATGAACCGACGGCCCCGCTATGTCGGTCGGCACTGCGAGCATGACGGCATGATCGCTTCTCCCGATGACTACGCCTGGCTCGCCGAAGCAGCGGACGGCTCCTACTTCACCTATGTCCGCGGCCTGACGCCCGAGCAAGTGATAATCCGGCTGGGTGGTCAGCCGGAGGAGTTCACGCCCATGGCGTTCGGCGAACTGGGCGCTGCCGCCTACTCCCGTTACAGCTCCCGCGAACCTGGCGCATTCCTCGGCCTCACGGCCATCAACGACTGGACGCTCATCGTCGAGTCCTGGGGCCTTCCCATAACCGAGAAGATCATCATGCCGCTGTCGGCGGGCACCCGTCTCGTCACCCACTACCTTCTCGATATCGAACGCCTCGACGACTTCTACTGGTTCGAAGACGGCAAGCTCCGGTTCTCCTACATCACCCAGGAGGGTTACACGCCGGAGGTGCCGGACGAGCTCACGGAGACCATGAACCGGATCAACTCCGACTACCCGCACGCCTACCCCTACGAAGGGCCGATGTTCCTCCTCGCCGAGCGCCTCACCGGAATCACGCTGACGCCACAGCTGCTGGAGGAGTCCACCTACCTGTGCGGAGTCGTCCCCGAACCCCTATCCACAGACATCTCCAGCGCCTGGTGAACTGGATCCAGCAGGAACAGCCCTATCCGGTCGAGATCATCTAAGGTTCGCGGGCCGCGGATGAGTGAACCGTTCCGGGTTTGATGGAGATTGAAGACCCGGAGGGATGCCGATCATGGCTGCTCCCCGTAAGTACCCCGACGAGTCGCGCGAGCGCGCGACCCGGTTGGCCGTCGAGGCCTGCAAGAACCCCGCGGCACGGGACGGCGTGATCCGGCACATCGCCGATCAGCTCGATGTCCATCCCGAGGCCCTGCGGATCTGGGTCAAGCGGGCCGAGACCGATGAGCGCGATCGCTCCGCCTGAAAGCGGAGGGTCCGGCTGCCGTGCCGCTTCTGGTCACTTCGGGGCGGGTTGCCATCGGTCATCGCCGGACCGCGTCGTTCGGTTCCGGACGGCCACGGGCGATCATCTTTCCGCGATGGGCCCCACGAGCATCGGGCGGTCGAGCATGTCCGATGTGAACGCCACCCCGGTGACCTTCGCCGCCAGGGCGAAGCCCCTCGGCACGGCGGTGGGGAGGTTGTCCTCCCCGGCGGCGTCCCACGCGGCATCGTCTTCCGGTTCGTCCAGCCCCATGCCCAGCTCCCGCATGAAGCCGTTGAGCCGGTCGGGGTCGGAGCCGTAACGGTCGTACGGGCACCGCAGCGGGTAGCCGGTGACGACCGTGCCGTCGATCGCGTACGCGAAGCTGTGCTCGGCGTAGCCGTGCCGGGTGACCGCCACCACCTCGCAGCCCCGCGACACCTCGGTCAGCACGTCGTGGAGCCCAGCCATCCACCCGAAGGGCTCGATGGCCACGCACCACTCGCCGGCCTGGAAGACACCCACGTAGCCGCCGCCGTCCCCGCCGCCCGTCTCCATGACGAACTCATAGGCCTCCTCGTCGAGTTCAGCGAAGTCCGACTCGTGACCGGAGTCCTCGCCGCGGCTGAAGCGGCGCACCACCTCCGCCGGGTCGAGCCCGCGGAGGAAGGCCACGCTGAAGATCACATCCAGGGGGCCGCCTGCGCTCTCGGGCAGGTTGAGCCACTGGAACGGAGCCAAGGGGTCGGTTGCCGTCATGCGGGCCATGGTGGCAGGCCGTACCGACACTCGGCCGAGATCGGCCATCACCCCGACGAAGGCCGAGCCGAGATCACCCAGATCGCTGCGGGGAGGGCACAACGAGGGCACACGAGGGTGTGAGACGGCCGGAAACACCGAGAACCGGTGAGACGCCGGATCGCAGGTCAGGCGCCACCCCGTGGTGCCGGCCCGGGTCTCAGCCGCCGCCCTTGCTGAAGTGCTGGTAGTCCCCTGTTCCCAGGCAGAGGACGCGCCGGGAGGATGTCACCGGCATCCGGTTGGATGAGGTGCATGACCGCTCACGACGTGGCCCGACTGCTGCCCGATGTCCCGGTGCTCCGCGACCTGTGTCGATCCATGGCGGTGCTGGAGGCCATCCTCAGCCCGGACTGGGAGAGCCGCTACCACTCCTTCGACGCGGCCTGGAGCCCCGGGGAGGAGATGGCCTCCATGCGCAACGGCTCCGGAGACGAGTACTCCATCGTCTTCTCGGCGGCGGGCGCCTACATCCGCGGTTTCGATCACGAGTCGGTGATGAGCCCGTACGGCAACGACGGGCCGTGGCCTGGGGTGCTCGACTCCGTCCCCGAGGTCTTCCGCCACTGCGTGACCGAGCCCGCGTTCTGCGACGAGGACGGCATGCCGGTCGTGACCGCCTGCCTGTGGCGCGGGACCCGCGACGACCGCTGGCGGGTGGGAGAGATCGACTACCCGGACGGCGTGAGCGACCCCGATGGAGCGTCGTACCTGTTCGCTCGGCTCGTCGACCCGTCGCCGGAGGCGTTCCGGCGATTCGCCGAGGACTACTACGAGGTCCCCGTGGACCTGAAGGCGGTACGGCATGTCTACGCCCTCCGCCCGCTGACGCAGGCGGTGGTCACCGCGCTGAACGCCGACCTCACCATGAAGGACCTCGCCGACGACCTCGCGGCGGCCCGTTACCCATCCGCCGCCGGCTGAGAAGGCGGTGCCCCCGTAGGGTGATGGCCGTGCAACGACTTGCGCTCTTCGACCTGGACAACACGCTCGTGAATCCGGACGAGGCGTTCCGGACATGGGCCGCGGAGTTCGCCGACGGGTACGGCCTCGGGCGCGAGGGGGTTGACCGGCTCATCGCCCTCGATCAGGAGGGTTACCCGCACCGTGAGGTGTTCTTCGGCAAGGTCCGCGAGCGCTTCGTCCTACCCGAGACGGCCGAAGAGCTGTGGAGCCGCTACCGCAAGCGCATGCCGTACCTGGTGCGCTGTCGGCCGGAGGTGATGGACGGACTGGCGCGGCTGCGCGCGGCCGGGTGGAAGGTGGCCATCGTCACCAACGGGACGGCGGACAACCAACTCGGCAAGCTCCAGTGGACGGGACTGGCCGAGGCCATCGACGCCTACGCGCTCTCGGGACTCGAAGGCATCCGCAAGCCCGATGTCGGCCTGTTCGAGATCGCCGCCCGGCGGTGCGGCATGAGTCTGTCCGGTGGGGGATGGATGGTTGGAGACCATCCCGTCAAGGACATCGGCAGGGGACGTGCCGCCGGCCTCCGCAGGGTCTGGGTCCACCGAGGGGCGCGGCTGGAACAGGAGCACGAGGCGGACCACGTCGTCATGGGCGTGCTTCAGGCGATGGAGATCCTGCACGAGAGCCGGTGACCAGGCCGCTCGAACCAGCTCTCTGACGCGATACAACCGCCTGACGGTGTCTCGTCATCGGTCCTTGATCTCTTCACGATGACGGGCATGGGGAAGTCGCAGAAACCGAGCACGGGTAAGGCTCAGAAGCAGCGTCAGACGACCAAGCATGAGACCAAGCCCGCGAAGGTGAAGTCCGATCCCGCGAAACCGAGTGCCGAAGAGCTCAAGGTTCGTCGGAGGTTGGGAGAGATCGCTTCCGCGCGAGCCGAGGCCGAGAAACAGGGGCGAAAGCTGAAGGTCAGCCAGGAGGAGCGAGAGCTCCGAGCCAAACAAGGCAAGTTCATGCGTATCCGGGCCAACACCCCTGGCACCCCGGAGTACCTCAACCGCCAGCGTCAGCGCGAGGCCGCCGAGACCGACGAAGCGATCTGGAACAGCGCCCACGACCCGGAGACCTTCGACTCCGACGATTGGTGATCTTGCTAACGCGGACGCTAACAACAGCTCTGGACGAACCTGGACGGCCATGGACTGAGGGATCCCGTGGAGCCCGACCGACCAGGACCGGACGACAGCCGTGGACGGTCCTGGACGACCGTGATCTGACTCGGAATGAAGGGGTCTGGGGTTCGATTCCCCAAGGCGGCTCCAGGTCAGAGGCCCTCACCGGGATCCGGTGGGGGCCCCTGCGTGTCCAGCCGCGTGACCATGGCCTCAGCATCGGGCACCGAAGAGCCTTGGACGCGGGGGCAGGCCGTGGTCGTCGTCGGCCGGTGACGCTCAGTTCTGCGTGGAGATGCAGAACGGGTGGCCGGCGGGGTCCAGCAGGACCCTCCGCTCCTCGGGATGCGGTTGGACCGGGGGCTCCACGGCGCCCAGGGCCAGCATCCGCGCCTGAGCCGCCTCCAGGTCGTCGACGCCCAGTTCCATGTGCGCCTGCTTCCCCTGGGAGGGGTCCGGCCAGGTCGGAGGCCGGTAGTCGGCGACCCGGATGAAGCCCAGTCCCGGGGAACCCTCCCGGCCGAGCAGGACGAAGTCGTCGCTGGAGTAGACGACGGGCAGGCCGAGGGCCTCGCCGTAGAAACGGGCCAGCTCGGCGGGGTCGGGGCAGTCGAAGTCGACGGACATCAAACGGATCGCCGGTGCGGTCGTGGTTCCGGTACTCATGGGAGGGACACTAGGGCGGGACCAGGACAGGTCCGGTCCTGGTCATGGGGAACACTGTGGAATGTGATCACCACTTCCGCCCGCCTGCTGCGACTGGTCTCGCTGCTGTCCGCACGGCCGAGTTGGACCTGCCGAGAGCTGGCCGAGCGGATGGCGGTCACCGAGCGCACGGTGCGGCGGGACGTCGCCCGGCTGCGGGAACTCGGCTACTGCGTCGAGTCCGACCCCGGGCCCTGGGGCGGGTACCGTCTCGGCGGCGGTACCCGGGTGCCGCCGCTGATCCTCGACGACGAGGAGGCGCTCGCCGTGGCCGTCGCACTGCGCGAGGCCGCGCTCAGCGGCGTTCTCGGCAGCGACCAGGCGGCGGTGTCGGCGCTGCTGAAACTGCGGCAGGTCCTGCCGCCTCGGATCGCGGACCGGCTGGGGGAGATGGACGCCACCTTCGTCCACACCCCCCGGCCCGAGGGGCGTCAGATCTCCCCCGGCGGGCTGCTGGAGCTGGCCGCCGCCTGCCGCCGTGGCGAGCGCGCCCGTCTGTCGTACCGCGACCATGCGGGAAAGGCCAGTGTCCGGGACGTCGACCCCTACCGCCTGGTGCACACGGGCCTCCGCTGGTATTTCGTCGCCCGGGACGTGGCCCGGGACGAGTGGCGGACGTTCCGGGCCGACCGGGTGGTGCACGTACAGCCGACCGGACAGCCGGTCGAACTCGCCGACCCGCCCGACCCCGCGCTCCTCGTCTCCCGAGGCATCGCGAGCGTCGTGTACCCCCTCTACGGGAGGGTCCGGCTCCCGCACCCCGTGGACCAGGCCCTGCGGTTGATCCCACCGACGATCGGCACCCACCACCCGGACGGGCCCGACGCCACCATCGTCGAAATCGGTGCCAACGACGCCGACCAGCTCGCCCGGTACCTCCTCGGCCTGGGTACCCCGCTACGGGTCCTCTCCCCGGACTGCGTCCGGGAGGCTCTGCTGCGCCGTACCCGGGAACTGCTCGAGGACAACGGGGGCGGCCGGTCCTCGCAGTAGGCGCTGCAAAGGCCCCGGCGGGCGAACCGGGAGTCCGCCTGCCGGGGCCCGGGAACCGTACGGGACCGGGGCGTCACCTGCGGCGCAGCCCCATGTAGTGGAGCTCGGCGAAGCCGGCGACCGCGAGGGCCTGGGCCACGACGAAGGCGACGCCGAGCGGGTTCGGGTCGACCCAGCCGGTGAACAGCAGCGCGATGCTGTCGACGGTCCACAGCACGTTGATCGCGATCACCGTCTGGACGCCCCGCGTGGGAGGAGCCGGACGGGTCGCCAGGTAGGCGAGGAACGCGGTGATCGGCAGCAGGACGATCCCGGCCCAGCGGAGCAGCGGCTCGGGGAGGCCGAGCAGATCGGCCAGCGGGGTCGCGGCGGCGGCCAGGATGATCCCGAACCCTCCGGTGAGGACGGTGTCGGCCTGCAGCGCCCGGGTCAGGAAGGGGGTGCGGCGGGTGGGAACGGCGGTCGCGGTCATCGGTCTCTCCTTCGGTGCGCGGCCTTCGCGGACACGTCTGCGAACGCGTTCGTGAACGCGTCCATGAACGCCTCTGCGAGTGCCTCGTGAGCGCGTCGGCTTCGGACGCCCTCAGCACACCGCCTCACCCGCTGCCAACTGCAGACATGGCACTGCCATTCACTGCCGATTTCCCGTACGGAGGTCGTCGGCGACGAGTTTGGCCGCCGCGTTCTGCCAGTTGTAGAGCGTGCGTTCGGGGACTTCGCGGAGGAACCAGTCGAACGCCCGCCGTTCCTCCGGGGTGAGCCCGTCGCGCACCGCCCCGCGCCGGTAGGGCCGCAGCCCCCGGACGTAGGGGAAGTAGAGCACGTTGTAGAACCGCCACTCCTCGCTGGTGCCGAACTCGCCGTCCCGGGGCTTGAGCCGCTGGATGCTCTCCAGCAGCAGGCGCCGCAACTCGGCCGCCCGCTCCAGGGGGCTGTCCCCGGTGACCCGTTCGTCGATCACCGGCAGGTTGGCGAGCGGGCTGCCGGCGAGCTTGCCCAGATCGCCGTAACCCGCCAGGGCGCGCCGCGTCAGGCGGGTGAACTCCGCCTCGTCCAGCGGCGGCGGACCCTGCTCGCGGCGGGGCAGCGCCTCGGAGGAGTCCCGCAGCTCGGCCCGCTCCCGCCTGATCTCCGGGTCGCCGGGGAAGGCGATCCGGTCCAGGGCCCGGTGCACCGGCCCGGCGAGCGTCTGCGCGGCCACGGCCACCGCGACCACCCCGAAGAGCAGCGCCGCCAGGGCGGGCGTGGGCCCGCCGAGCACGATGGCCAGGGCCACCTGCCCGCCCGTCGCGCCCGCCACGGCCGCCGCCCCGAGCATGGAGCGCAGCATGTCGCGCCAGAGCGCCTCGCCCGCCTGGAACGCGCTGGACATCGCGATGGCCACGCCCAGCAGGGCCATGTCCACGTCGATGGCCAGTACGGCGAGCAGCCCGGCCGGTCCGGGCAGCGGGAACACCAGCAGCGCCGCGCCCAGCCCGAAGAACAGGGTGGCGACCGTCACCAGCGGACCGACCCGGGGCGGCCTGGCCCGCACCAGCAGCACCAGCACCCCGGCCAGCGGCGCCAGCAGCAGCACGCCGGTCACCGCCCGCACCGCGACGTCCGCCTCCACCCCCCGGCCGGAGAACACCAGCCAGGCGAGCGAGACGAGCGTGACCGGGACGAGTCCCCGGGACCAGGCCCGGTCCAGCCGCTCGCTCCCGGGGACCAGCGTCAGCACGGCCCCGGTCCACAGCAGCACCGGCAGGTGGATCAGCACGCCCTCGGCCCCGGCCAGCACGCCCTCGATCTCGGCCAGCGCCCCGACCGGCGCCGTACCCGATGCTTCGGCCCAGGAGCCTTCCAGGACGGCGCGCACCTGCCCGACCGCCAGCGCGAGACCGTAGGCCAGCAGCCCCAGCCCCGCCCGCCGCGGCCCGCGCTCCCGCGGGTCCCGCACGATCACGTAGCACCCGAGCCACCAGGTCAACCCGGTCGCGGCCGCGACGGCGAGAAGCATGGACGTCCCCTTTCCCGCCGTGAGCGTACCGATCACAGGCACGGGCGTCCCGCAGCGGCCGGGGGTACGGAACCATCCGCCCCGCGCCGGGAGGGCACTGATCGTCTCGCACGTGCGTTGATCCGGCATGGCGATGATGGTGATGGCTTTACAGGAGGCATGGTCGGGATCACCCCGTCGGACGGGAGCGGGGCGGTGACGCCCGGCGGGCGGGTCCGCCGGGCACCGATCGCGTACGCCGCGTACGGGACCTGCGTGTGCACTGCCGCCTACGGTCTGATGAAGCTGGCCCAGGCGCTGGGCGCGAACGCGCTGGCGGACAAGGACCCGTTACCGCCCGACCTGCGGCAGCGGCTGCTGGCGCGTGATCCGCTGTTCGTGACCGCCCACTGGATCATGTTCGCCGTCGCGGTCGTCGGCGTTCTCGTCGCGCTCGCCACCGTGCGCCCGTGGGGCGAGCGGGTTCCACGCCGGATCCTGCTCGCCGTCACCTGGACGGTCGGGGGCTTCATGATCCTGCGGGCCTTCGGCCCGGTCGGCTACGGATTCGTCGGCGACACGCTGGTGCTCACCGGTCTGCAGCCGCCGCCGGGCGGTCACACCGAACTGGCCCACGAGCTGGCCCGCTGGGATCTGCTGCTCTGGTCGCCGTTCTTCCTCGTCTGGGGCCTGCTGTGGACGGCGACGGCACGGCACCTCGCCCGCACGAGACGAGGCCGGGGACGGCGGTCCGCCTGACCTCCGGTGTTCAGCGGCCGCGCATCGAGGTGATCGCTCAGAGGCCGCGCACCGAGGCGATGGTGAAGGGCCGCTGCGGGGTGCCCTCGCCCAGCGGGCCGCCCTTGTCGAACTGCGAGCGGACCACGTGGAGCGTCCCGCGGACCCGCACCAGCGTGGTCGGGAGCTGCAGCGCCTCGTCGGACACCCGCCGCTCCATCCGGGCGGCGGTGCCGCTCGCGGTGACCCGCCACCGGCTGACGGCGTTGTCGGTGTTGTGCACGACCCAGAGCCTGCCGTCCTGCAGTTCCATCCCGTCGGCGTGCAGCATGTCGCCGCCGTGCAGGACGACCCTGGTGATCGCGCCGGAGGCGGGGTCGAGGCGGTAGAGGTCGCCGCCGACCATGTCCACGGCCAGCAGGTGGCGGCCGGAGGGGTCGGCGACGATCCCGTTGAGGCTGAACGCGCCGGGTTCGCGCGGATCGAGGACGCCGGTCAGGTCGAAGCGGGGGGTGAGCGTCGCCGTACGGCCGGCCGCCCGGGACAGCTGGGCCGGGGTGACGCGGTAGACCACGGCGCGCACGCTGTCGGTCAGGTAGGCGGTGCCGTCCGGGGTGAGGGCGAGGTCGTTGACGAACCTCGGCTCCTGTCCGGGGACCTCGAAGCGGGCCAGCAGGCGGCGGCTGCGGGTGTCGTACACCGACACCCCGGTGGTGGAGTCGGTCACCCAGAGCCGCCCGGCCCGGTCCACCTTCATCCCGTTGGCGGTGTCGCGCCCGTCGGCGCCCGCGGGCAGGAAGACCTGGGCGGTCCGCCGGCCCGGGGTCATCCTGAAGACCGTGCCGTCGGTGAAGGACCCGGCGTAGAGGTCTCCGGTGCGCGGGTCGGCGGCGATGCCCTCGGGGTAGACCCGGTCACCGGGCAGCTCGTGGGCGGTGGAGATCCGGACACGAGACTCGGAGGCCGCGGACGGCGCGGTCACGGCGGTCCGGGTGACCTGCGTGACCTGGACGCTGTGGGCGGCGTGGGCGGTGGGGGTCAGGGAGAGCGCCGCGGCGAGGGCCGCGGTCGTGATGGCGATGGGCTGACGGACTCGGGACATGTTGCCTCTCCGTTCGGCCGTTCCCGGCTTCATGAGAACACTGTGATCAATATGTGTCGATAAGATAGTTAGAACTCTAATCATCGTCAACAGGCGAACGTTCTGGGCCGTTAGCATGCAGAGGTGACGTCGATGCCGGTTCCCGAGCGCCTGGGCTCCCATCTCAAGCGCGCCGAACAAGCGCTCACCGCGGCCAAGCACGCCGCGCTGAAACCGGCCGGGCTGACGGTGCCGCAGTACGCGGCCCTGCTGCACCTCGCGCAGAACCCCGGCATCTCGGCCGCCGCGCTGGCCAGGGCGTGCGCGGTCACCCCGCCGACGATGAACACCGTGCTCAAGAACCTCCAGGAGAGCGGCCTCATCGAGCGCACCCCGCACGAGTGGCACCGGAACATCCTGGAGACCCGGCTCACCGCGAAGGGCGAGGAGGTGCTGGCCGACGGGGACGCCCGCGCGGTGCGGGTCGAACGGGGGCTCGCCGCCGAGTTCACCCCGGAGGAGCGGGAGACGCTGATCGCCCTCCTGGGCCGCTGCATCGACTTTCTCTCGGCCTGAGCGCGGCCGCCGCATCGACGTCCTCTCAGCCTGAGCGCGGTCGCTGCATCGACGTCCTCTCAGTCTGGGCGCGGTCGCCGGGGGCGAGGGCGCCCGCCGGAGCCGGCAGGGTAAAGTTGCGGGCGATCGGGAAGACCTCTGCGGCCTTCCCCGTTGGAGCCAGGGGCGATGCCCGGGCTCTCCGCCGAGGCGGGACGCGACGGCGCGTCTCCGCGGACCCCGCGGGAGCCCACCGTCCTTCGCCCGCGCCCACCGTCCTTCGCCCGCGAACGTGCGCGGGCGGCCCCCGTACGGCCCGCCGGGCCCGCCGGGTGTGCTCTGCCGCGCGTTCCGGTCCGCCGGGAGGCGCCCGGAACCCCTGAGGTCGACTGTTGCAGACTCCATCGACGCCGCCGGTCTCCCGGCTGCGCCTTCCCCGCCCGGCCTGGCTCTCGCCGAAGGTCGCCCGCACCGAGGTCCTCGCCGGCCTGGTGGTCGCGCTCGCGCTGATCCCCGAGGCGATCTCCTTCTCCATCATCGCCGGGGTCGATCCGAGCGTCGGGCTGTTCGCCTCCTTCACCATGGCCGTGGTCATCGCCGTCGTGGGCGGCCGTCCCGCGATGATCTCCGCGGCGACCGGCGCGATCGCCCTGGTGGTCGCGCCCCTCGTCCACGATCACGGCCTGGGCCACCTGATCGCCACCGTCATCCTCGGCGGGGTGATGCAGATCGTGCTCGGAGTGCTCGGCGTGGCGAAGCTGATGCGGTTCGTGCCGCGCAGCGTCATGGTGGGATTCGTCAACTCCCTGGCCATCCTGATCTTCATGGCGCAGGTGCCCGAGCTGCGCGACGTGCCGTGGGCGGTCTACCCGCTGGTGGGCGGGGCGCTGGTCCTCATGGTGCTCTTCCCGCGCCTCACCAGGGTGGTCCCGGCGCCGCTGGTCTCCATCGCCGCGCTGACCGCCCTGACCGTCGGCGCCGCGATCGCCGTGCCGACCGTGGGCGACCGGGGCGTCCTGCCCTCCTCGCTGCCGGTCCCCGGCCTGCCGGACGTGCCGTTCACCCTGGACACCCTCACCCTGATCGCGCCGTACGCGCTGGCGTTCGCGCTGGTCGGGCTGATGGAGTCGCTGATGACGGCCAAGCTCGTCGACGACATCACCGACACCCGCTCCAGCAAGACGCGCGAGGCCGTCGGCCAGGGCGTCGCCAACATCGTCACCGGGTTCTTCGGCGGCATGGGCGGCTGCGCGATGATCGGCCAGACGATGATCAACGTCAAGACCAGCGGCGCCCGGACCCGGCTCTCGACGTTCACCGCCGGGGTCTTCCTGATGGTCCTGTGCGTGGTGTTCGGCCCCTGGGTCTCCCAGATCCCGATGGCCGCCCTGGTCGCGGTTATGATCATGGTCTCCGTGGGCACCTTCGACTGGCACTCGATCGCCCCGGCCACGCTCCGGCGCATGCCGTACGGCGAGACCGTCGTGATGGCGACCACGGTCGCGGTCGTGGTCGCCACCCACAACCTGGCCGTCGGCGTGGTCGTCGGCTCCATCGCCGCCATGGTCGTCTTCGCGCGGCGGGTCGCCCGCCTGGCCGACGTCACCGCGGTGGCCGACCCCGAGGGCGGCCACGTGATCTACGCCGTCACCGGGGAACTCTTCTTCGCCTCCAGCAACGACCTGGTCTACCGGTTCGACTACGCCGGGGACCCGGACCACGTGGTCATCGACCTGTCCGGCGCGCACATCTGGGACGCCTCCTCGGTCGCCGCGCTGGACGCGATCGAGACGAAGTACGCCGCCCGCGGCAAGACCGTGGAGATCACCGGCTTGAACCGGCCCAGTGCGAAGATCCACGGCACGCTGAGCGGGGAGCTCTCCGGGGGGCACTGACCGGATCCGCGTTCCCGGCGGAGAGCGGTGCGGGCGGAGAGCCGTGCGGAGCGGAGAGCCGTGCGGAGCGGAGAGCCGTGCGGAGCGGAGACCTTACGAGGCGGAGGAGGAACCGGAGACGCCGGGCGCTCAGTTTCCGCGTTCCGCGGCCGATTCGACTGACGAGCACCGGTATCTCAACGATGGGAAGAACACCTCATGTTTCGCCTCGAGGACCTCCGGGTGGGCAGACGGCTGGGCCTCGCCTTCCTGCTGGTATCCCTGCTGATCGCGGCCGCGTCGGCGTCGGCCAGTGGGGGATGGACCGCCAAGCGGAGATCAACGGGCGGATGGCCCAGTTGGAGCAGGTCGAGGACGACGTCCAGACCTTCGCCTACCACGTCGCCGACGCCACGAGCTGGCAGGGACTGGTGGTGGCCGACGCCGGGGCCTACGGGGGCGGGCAGGCCACCGCGCCCGACTCCTACAACCGCGCCGGCCTGCTGGAGACGAAGAAGGCGCTCTTCGCCACCCTGGACAACGCCCATGTGCAGTATCTGACCCCGGCCGAGCGGGCGCGGTTCGACGAGCTGAAGCCCGCCTGGGAGAAGTTCTTCGCCGAGGACGACAAGATCGTCGAACTGCTCCGGCAGGACACGCGCGAGGGCCGGGCCGCGGCGATGGACAGCATCAACGAGGGCGCGGGCGGAGAGGCCTGGGATGTGGGCGTCGAGATCACCCAGACCCTGCAGAAGTCGCTCAGCGAGCGCATCGCCGCGCTGGAGAAGGAGGTCGAGCAGGTGGAGGACACGGGCCGGCGGGTGCTGTGGGGCACGCTGGCGGCCGCGCTGCTGCTGGCGACCGTGCTCAGCGTCCGGGTGACCCGGTCGGTCGTGCGCCCGCTGACCGTCGTGGTCGACGCCCTGGGCCGGGTGGCCCGCGGCGACCTGACCGTCCGCCTGGGCATGACCCGCCGCGACGAGCTCGGCCACCTCGGCCGGGCCATGGACGACACGGCGCAGGCACTGCACACCACGGTGACCGCGCTGACGGAGCACAGCGACGCGCTGGCGGCCTCCTCCACCCACCTGTCCCAGGTCTCCGCCCGCATCGCCGCCTCCGCCGAAGAGGCCGGCGCCCAGTCCGGCGTCGTCGCCGCGGCCGCCGCCGACGTCTCCCACAACGTCCGCGTCGTGGCCGCCGGCGGCGAGGAGATGGGCGCCGCCATCCGCGACATCTCCACCAGCACCTCCGAAGCCGCCTCCGTCGCCGCCGAGGCCGTCACCGCCGCCACCGCCACCAACACCCTCATGACCCGCCTCGGCGCCTCCTCCACCGAGATCGGCAACGTCGTCAAGACCATCACCTCCATCGCCGAGCAGACCAACCTGCTCGCCCTCAACGCCACCATCGAGGCCGCCCGCGCCGGCGAGTCCGGCAAGGGCTTCGCCGTCGTCGCCGGCGAGGTCAAAGACCTCGCCCAGGAGACCGCCAAGGCCACCGAGGACATCGCCCGCCGCGTCACCGCCATCCAGGCCGACGTCACCGGCGCCATGGACGCCATCGACCGCATCAGCGCCATCACCGGCCGCATCGACAGCCACCAGGCCGCCATCGCCGCCGCCGTCGAGGAGCAGACCGCCACCACCGGCGAGATGAACCGCAACGTCGCCGACGCCGCCGCCTCCAGCGACGAGATCGCCGCCAACATCGCCGGCGTCGCCCAGGCCACCGCCGTCACCGCCGAAGGGGTGACGGAGTCCCGCCACGCCGCCGCCGAACTCGCCGGCATGAGCCACTCCCTGCGCGACCTCGTCGGCCGCTTCACCGTCTGACCCCTTCCGTACGGCGCTCCCGCGGTGCCGTGCGGAAGAGATCGGCGCTGACATACTGACGAGCATGCAGAAGCTCTCGCTGGACGCCCTGGTCCGTGAACACCTCGAACGCGCCGCGGCCGCGTCCACCGGGCGCAGTGCCGAGACCGTCCACGGCGGGCACGAACGGCTTCTCCGCCAGACCCTCATCGTCCTGACCGCCGGCACCGCCCTCGCCGAACACGGCAATCCCGGCGAGGCGACGCTTCTCGTGCTGCGCGGCCGGCTGCGGTTGCACAGCGGTGACGACTCCTGGGAAGGGACTGCCGGAGACCTGCTCATCGTGCCGGAGGCCCGCCACAGTGTGGAGGCACTGGAGGACGCCGCCGCCCTCCTCACCGTCGTCGCGCGCCCCTGACCTCCGATCGGGCCGACGCTGGCGCGAATGGTGCCCGTGGTGAAACCGGTCGATGCAGGTCCCCATGGCGAGGTGCTCGGCCATAAGTGTTCCTGTCTCCCGTTCATGTGAACACTTGCAGGCTAATCGTTCCTATGGCTGAGGAGTGGGAACATTCCGGATCCGGCATCGGTCGATCGAGGACGGGTGACCGGTGCCGTAGCCCGATATCGGGATGCCCCGTCATGAAACCGGCATGTACCCTGCGCGAGGACTTGAGAGTGGGGGAAGTGCCGTGGGACACGTCGAGGTCGGGCATCTGACATACGTTCTGCCGGACGGCAGGCCGCTGCTGGACGATGTGTCCTTCCGGGTCGGCGACGGGGTGAAGGCGGCGCTCGTCGGGCCGAACGGCGCCGGGAAGACGACGCTGATGCGGCTGATCGCCGGGGACCTCCAGCCGGTGGAGGGGAGCGTCGCGAGCTCCGGCGGGCTGGGCATCATGCGGCAGTTCATCGGCGGCATCCGTGACGGCCGGAGCGTGCACGACCTGCTGGTCAGCGTCGCCCCCGAGCGCGTACGGCAGGCGGCCGAGCGGCTGGAGGCCGCCGAGCTCGTGATGATGGAGCGCGAGGACGAGAAAGCCCAGATGCGCTACGCGCAGGCCATCACCGACTACACCGACGCGGGCGGCTACGACATCGAGGTGCTCTGGGACGCCTGCACCATGGCCGCCCTCGGCGTGCCGTACGACCGGTGCAAGTACCGCGAGGTCAACACGCTGTCGGGCGGTGAGCAGAAGCGGCTGGTGCTGGAGGCGCTGCTGCGCGGGCCGGACCAGACGCTGCTGCTGGACGAGCCCGACAACTACCTGGACGTGCCGGGCAAGATCTGGCTGGAGCAGGCGCTGCGCGAGACGCCCAAGACCGTGCTGCTGGTCAGCCACGACCGGGAACTGCTGGCCAACGCCGCCGACCGGATCGTCACCGTCGAGTCGGGGAACGTCTGGGTGCACGGCGGCGGCTTCCGGAGCTACGCCCAGGCCCGCAGAGAGCGCAACGAGCGCCTGGAGGAGCTGAAGAAGCGCTGGGACGAGGAGCACGCCAAGCTCAAGCGGCTGGTGAACATGCTCAAGCAGAAGGCGAAGTACATGGACACCATGGCCGCCGCCTACCACTCCGCCCAGACCCGGCTGCGCAGGTTCGAGGAGGCGGGCCCGCCCGAGGCCGCGCCGCGGGACCAGTTCATCAGCATGCGGCTCAAGGGAGGCCGGACCGCCAAGCGCGCGGTGATCTGCGAGCAGCTGGAGCTCACCGGCCTGATGAAGCCGTTCGACCTGGAGATCTGGTACGGCGAGCGGGTCGCGGTGCTGGGCTCCAACGGCTCCGGCAAGTCGCACTTCCTGCGGCTGCTCGCCGGGGAGGACGTCCGGCACACGGGTACGGCCAGGCTCGGCGCGCGGGTCGTCCCCGGGCACTTCGCGCAGACCCACGCCCGGCCGGAGCTCCTCGGCCGGACCCCGTGCGAGATCGTCATGACCGAGCACGCACGGCTGAAGAACGAGGCGATGAAGGCGCTGGCCCGCTACGAGCTGGCCGGGACCATCGCCGAGCAGCGGTTCGAGACCCTGTCGGGCGGACAGCAGGCACGGCTGCAGATCCTGCTGCTGGAACTGTCGGGCACCACGATGCTGCTGCTGGACGAGCCGACCGACAACCTCGACCTGGCCAGCGCCGAGGCGCTGCAGCAGGGGCTGGACGCCTTCGACGGGACCGTGGTCGCGGTCACCCACGACCGGTGGTTCGCCGAGGACTTCGACCGCTACCTGGTCTTCGGCTCCGACGGAAGGGTGTACGAGGCGCCGGAGCCGGTCTGGGACGAGAGCCGGGTCGTCAGGAAGCGCTGAGCCGGTGACGGGACGGGGCCTGGCGCCCCCGGTCCCGTGATCGGAGGCTCCGGCGGGTCCGCCGGAGCCGGGCCGATCGGCAAGGTCTGCGGCAGCGGGGCTAAAGAGTTCGCTTGAAGCCCGCGTGTCCGGGGAGGGCGCGCACGGCCGGGGACTATGACGGCTGGGTGGCCTACATCACCCGTACCGCCGGCGTCCTCGGCGCGCTCACCCTGATCCTCCTCACCGGCTGCGCGAGCGAGCGCAGGCAGGATGACGACGCACCCGGGCTCCGGCCGCTCACGGTCGCGGAGGAGGTCTCCTCGGTCGTCCGGAGCGAGGACCGCCACGACGGGTACGTGGTGAACTGGGCCGGGGTGCTCGCCAACGCCAACCCCTGGCACTTCGGCGAGCACGTGGTCGTCACGGTGGTGGGGCTGGACGCCCGGGGCAAGGAGGTCGTCCGGATGGAGCAGCCGCTCGACGCGGTGCCCCCGGCGGGGTCGCTCGCCTTCACCGGGCAGGCGCTCGCGGTGAAGAAGCCCGCGAAGGTGACGATCGACTACCGCCCGGCCGAGTGGCGCAGGGCGGGCCGCATCGTCTCGGCCTTCAAGCCGTTCCCCGTCTCCGGGGTGACGACCGGGCGGCCGAAGGGCGGCGGTTACCTGGTCACCGGGTACGTCGGCACGCCGTACCGGCTCCCCGCCGGGACCCTGGCGGTGACCGCGCTGCTGCGGGACGCGGCGGGCAGGCTGCTCGGCGGGGGGACGACGTTCGTGGACGACGTCCGGGAGAACCGCAGACGCCGCTTCCTGCTCGACATCGAGAGCGTCGCGGACCCGGCCAAGGTGGCGAAGGCCGAGGTGGTCGCGCGGACGTGGGGGTCGAGCAGCCGGCCGTACGAGGAGCTGGCACTGGGCGGCGCGGTCCCGGTGCACACGGTCAAGCCGACGACTCCTCCGTTCGAGGAGGACCGGGGACGGCGGGCCCTGCCGGGCGAGACCGCCACGCCGTGACCGTCAATTCCGGCAAATGACTATTAGCTAAGATTTACGAATGCGCGGAATGCGGCATTTTTTGCAGGGGTTGTTAACATTCTGAATACGGTTGCCGTGTCTTCCGGGAATCGGTGGAACTTGCAGTTACGACGCTATTACCGTCTGCTACATGAACGACAGCGTCCTGGTCGAAGCCCTGCGCGCCCGTGATGCGGGCGCCCTCGCCGCGCTCTACGACTCCTACGCCGAGGGTGTCTACCGTTACTGCCGGTCCATGCTGGGTGATTCGGACGGTGCCCAGGTGGCCCTCCGGGACACCCTGATCACCGCCGAGGACCGTGTCCATGTGCTCGCCGACGCCGGACGGCTGAAGGCGTGGCTGTACGCCCTCGCCCGCGAGCAGTGCCTGCGGCTCCGCCTGGCGGCGCAGGGCCAGGAGAAGGAGGCGGCGACCGAGGAGCTGCCGGTCTCGCGCGGTGATGACGCCGACCTGCGGGTGGTGGCCTGGAACGCCGTCCGGGGCCTGCCGGAGGAGGACCGCGAGATCCTCGAACTGGTCGCCCGGCACGGTCTGGACGTCGCCGACGCCGCCGCGGTGATGCGGATCCCGGACCGGGACGCCGAGCACCTGCTCGAATCAGCCAAGGAGCGGCTGCGGGACGCGGTGACCGCCGAGTTCCTCGCCCGCAAGGGCCCCTACGACTGCGTGGAGCGGGCCGAGATCCTGGGCGGCTTCTCCGGGGAGCTCACCCCCGAAACGCGCGAGCGGATGGTCGCCCACGTCAACCGCTGCGACACCTGCACGCCGCACCGGTCCCGGCAGATCTCCGCGGTCAAGGTCTTCGACCTGCTGCCCGGGGTGACCCTGCCGGACACCGTGCGCGTGCGGGTGATGAGCTGCTTCACCGACCCCGAGCTCGTCCCCTACCGCCGTTACGCCGCCGGCCGGATCGGCGTCCTCGACGCCGCCGGATTTCCCGCCGCGAGGGTTCGCCGGGACCCTCGCCGGGCTCGCGCGCTGGCCGGTGCGGCGGCTGCGGTCGCTGCGGCGGCCGCAATCGCCATGATCTTCGTCAACCTCGGCGGGGGCCCGGCGGGGAGCCTCGGGCATCGCCTCCGGGGTCCTGCCCGCGGCGGGCGGGGCTCCGGGGGTGCGGCTGCCGTGGAGCGTCGAGGCGGGAGAGCGCCCGATGGCCCTGGAGTCCGCCCCTCCGGAGCTGGTCGCCCACGCCCTCGGGCCCACGGGACCGGCGGGCACGCAGCGGGCCGGCGCCACCGGGCCGGAGGCGCTGCC
>NZ_CDRNDK010000071.1:0-19465 GCF_977012225.1 Planomonospora algeriensis
TGCGGTTTCAGGGCCGAACGTGGCATGGATCGGCCCGGAGCTGCGGAACGCAGGTGGCTGAACGTGATGAGCAATCCCGTCTGGTTGTGGAAGACCTGGCCGATCTACTGGCCCTGGCCCGATGCCGTGCAACGGATCGAGCCCTCCAGGCGACGATCCGGCGGATGTCGCTCCGGCATGACCAAGCGCCTCAACCTTCGGCGGTGAGGCTGGCCTGCGCGGCGGAGATGCTCGGTGTCAGCGTGCCCACGGTTCGTTCCTGGATGGCGCACGGGGTTCTGCAGGCCGTACCGGGAGAGAAGGTCACCAAGGTCTCCGCGACCTCGCTGGCCAGGGCGGTGGCCGTCGTCCGGGAGATGCAGGAGGGTGAGACCGGGCGCCGCAGGCTGGCGCGCGTCATCGATGCGCTGAGAGATCGCGACCTGCTCGAACAGGCCCAGGAGGCCGCCCGGGAATCAGAGGACCTCGTTGAGTACGGTGACGACGAGCTGACAGAGCTTCTCCGTCAGTGAGCAGGGGAAACCGACGATCCGGCGGCCGTGAGGAGCGATCGAAGTTCACCGTCCTGGTTCCCAAGAGCGTCGATGCGGTCGTACGCGACACGGGAACCCCTCGACGGGTGCGAGAGGCATTCGTCCAGGTGTATCGGGAGGTGGGACGGCGGGGGTGCGCCGCCGCGCACTACCGTCTGTCCGGTCCGGGGAACTGGCCGCGGTTCTGCGTGATCCGGCTGCCCGACGGGTGGAGGCTCGTCCTCTCCTTCCCTGAAGTGGACACCGTGGTGTTCCTGGTTCTGGACAGGCATGACAACCGCACGGATCCATACGCGTTCCTGGAGGAGGCGTTCGACCTGCCCGGACGTGCGGGCCAGGTGAAGCCGGCATGCTGCGGTGACGACGGTGGGCCACCGCTGACCGAAGATCAGGATCTGATGGCCGCGATCGACCAGCTGGTGCGGCGAAGGTTCTGAGCTCGAGAAGAGCGGTCGTCGGACCGGGCTGCCACCAGTGACTGTACTTCCCGTCGTAGGACGGGCCTTCCGGGGAACGGACAGGGCGGCCGCCGGAGGAGTGCGGCCGCCCTGGTCTCGGGGGGCGTCCGCCTGGCGGGGTTCCGCCGGGCGGGAGGGGGGACTACCGGGCGAGGGTCCCGTTGAGGATGAAGCGCTCCGGCTTGGGGTTGGGGCCGGGCGCGTCGGCGCCGATGAAGCCGACGGTGACCGAGCGGCCGGGCTTGATCACGCGGTTCCACTCCAGGTTCTTCGCGGTCACCGTCGCGCCGTCCTGGGACAGGTCGGCGTTCCAGTGCCGGCGCACCTGCTGGCCGCCGAGGAAGGACCACTTCAGGGTCCAGCCCTCGATCGGCTCGTCACCGGTGTTGGTGATGGTGATCTGGGTGTTGAACCCGTCGGGCCACTGGCCGTGGTTGGTGTAGGTCACCTTGACGTCGCCCGCCGGGACGGGGTCGGCGAGGAAGGAGGCGATCCAGGAGAGCGGGGAGTTCCAGTTGATGGTCAGCTCGTTGGTGGACCAGGACTCGATGTCGTCGAGGTAGCAGAACTGCGGCTTGCAGCCCTGGAGCTTGGCCTGCGCGACCGGGTCCTGGATGGCGGAGTTCGGGCCGCCCGACAGGGTGCCCTTCGGCGGGTTCGGCAGGTCGGGGTTGAGCTGGCGGGCGTACCAGCGGCTGTGCTGGTTCTCCGAGGCGACCTCGCCGTAACCGGTGACGTAGGACTGGTTGAGCGCGTTGCGGCCCAGGATGTAGTCCATGCCCTCCAGCACGGCCTCGCGGTACTTCGCCTCACCGCTGATGTCGTGCGCGACGGCCATCACGACCATGTTGTTCAGGATGAGGTTGTTGGAGCCCCAGTCGAAGTCCGGCGGGTTGTACGGTAGGCCGTACGCGCTGGCCTTCTGCGCCGCCAGGTACTTGTCCGCGCCCTCCAGCACCGAGGCGCGCACCCGGGCGCGGTCGGGCAGGGCGTTGGGCACGGCGGCGAGCTGGAGCCTGCCGAGCTGGGCGGTGTTGCCCCAGTCGAAGCCCCGGTCGCGCCAGATGTCGGCGGTGTGGTGCGGGGAGGCCAGGACGAAGTCCTTGAACTCCTTGTCGCCGGTGGTGATGTAGAGCTCGGCGGCGGCCCAGTAGAACTCGTCGGTCACGTCGTTGTCGGGGTAGGCGCCGCCGCCGGTGCCGTCGGCCGGGTCGGCGTAGCGGGCCGGGTCGGCCTTGGCCGCGGCCCACGCCTTCTTGGCCGCCGCGAGGTTCCGCGCGGCGAACGCGGCGTCGTACGGCGCGAAGAGCCGGGCCGCCTGGGCGGCGGTGGCGGCCAGGTTGAGGGTGGCGGCGGTGGAGACGGGGTGCAGCTCGCGCTTCTGCGGGTCGAGGTGCGGCAGGAGCGGCAGACCGGTCCAGGCCGCGTCGTGGATCTTGTGGTGCACCATCCCGGCGTGCGGCTTGCCGTCCGGGACCTGCATGCTGAGCAGGAACTCCTGCTCCCAGCGGGCCTCGTCGAGGATGTCCGGCACGCCGTTGCCGCTCTCGGGGATGTCCAGGTCCCCGTCGGCGTGCGTGCCGTCGGCCTTGGCCCGCTCGAAGGTGGACATGATCTGGTGGACGGAGATGCCGCCGTTGACGACGTACTTGCCGTGGTCGCCCGCGTCGTACCAGCCGCCCCGGACGTCGAGCGTGTAGTCGCAGACGCCGGCCTGGCAGGGCACCTGCGTGTCGCCCTGGTTCGGGGCGGCGCCGAGGTGGCCGGCGGGCCTGCCGTACCCGGGGCGCAGGCTGTCGAGGATCTCGATGCCGCTGCGCTGGGTGTAGTAGAACTTCAGCGCGTCGGTCTTCAGACCGTCGTAGAGGCCGGCGGCGATGTCGAACGGGCGGCTGGTCTCACCGTCGGCGGTGAGCGTGTAGCCGGTGCCGGCGGCCTCGACCGAGCCGAAGTCGATCGAGTGCACGTTCTGGCCGGAGCTCGCGTCCACGCCGCGCGGCACGGTCTCGCCCTTGGCGACGGTCTGGCCGTCGCGCTCCAGCTTCCACGCGACGGCCTCGGTCTTCTCGGTGACCAGGGTGGCGTTCTTCGGGCCGGACGGCAGGTAGCCGACCATGTTCACCCGGACGCGGGGACCGGTGTCGGGGGTGTAGACGTCGGGTTCGGCTCCGCCCTTGAGCGAGACGTTGTCCACGCAGAACCTCCAGGGGGTCGCGCTGCCGCCGACCTGGAAGGCCACCTGGGCGTTCGGCAGGTCCACGGGCGCGGTGAACGTGTACGAGTAGTCGTTGCCGGACACGCTCAGCTCAGGGTTGACCGCCAGGAACTGGGTCCAGGGGTCCACGGGGAGCTGGACCAGGGCCTTGGCGACCTTGCCGGGGGACGCGACGCCGAAGAACGAGAACTCATAGGTCTCGTCCTTGACCAGGGGGATGTCGTTCTGGCCGATGATGACGTCCCACGGGTTGGCGGTCTCGCCGGGGATGTCGGCGCAGAGTCGTCCGCCGTCGAGTTCGAGCGTGGTGTTGGCGGTGCTCCACCAGGGAGCGGTGCCGGTGTCGAAGGTGCCGTTGACGATCTGCTCGGGTCCTTCGGCGGCGGCGGCGGCGGCGGTCGCGGGGGCCGGGGCGAGTACGGCCGCGGCCAGCGCGGTGGAGAGGGTGAGGGTGAGCCAGGCGGGGGGTCTGATCACAAGGGGTCCTTCGAGAGGGTGACGCGACCATGTGGGAGCGCTCCCACGTACGGGGTCCACCGATTGTTTCCAGGCGGTTTCCGCGCCGTCAACGGAGCGGCGCCGCGATCTCCCGGCTGACCGGCCCGATGTCCGTTTTGCCCGATGAAACTTTCATGGGCGGCTCCCGGCGGCGGCTCAGGGCGCGGTCCAGTCGATGTCCGGGCCCTGCGGCACGATCCCGGTCGGATTGATGTTGGTCTGGGTCACGTAGTAGTGCCGCTTGATGTGGTCGAAGTCGGTGGTGTCGCGGAAGGCCGGGATCGCGTACAGGCGGCGCGCGTAGGCCCACAGCGCCGGATGGTCGACCAGGCGGCGGACCGCGCACTTGAAATGGGAGTGGTAGACCGCGTCGAAGCGGGCGAGCGTAGTGTAGGTCCGCACGTCGCTCTCGGTCAGCGCCTCGCCGTGCAGGTACGGCCGGCCGTCCGACAGCCGCTCCTCCAGCATGCCGAGCGTGGCGAAGACGCCCGTGACCGCCTCGTCGTAGGCCTCCTGGGAGGTGGCGAACCCCGCCTTGTAGACGCCGTTGTTGAGCCCGTGGAAGACGGCGTCGTTCAGCGCGTCGATCCGTCCGCGCAGCGGCTCCGGGTAGAGGTCGGGCGCGCCCTCGGCGTGCCAGGGGGCGAAGGCGGTCTCCAGGGTGAGCGTGATCTGCGGGTAGTCGTTGGTGACCAGCCGCTTCGCCGTACGGTCCCAGACGCAGGGCACGGTGTAGCGGCCCTGGTAGCCGGGGTCGCTCGCCAGGTAGAGCTCGGAGAGGAACTCGGCGCCGGTGACCGGGTCGCCTCCGGGTACGCGCCAGCCGCGCTCGTCCCTGATCGGGTCCACGATCGTCACCCCGACCGCCTCCTGGAGGCCGAGCAGCTCGCGGACGATGAGCGCGCGCTGCGCCCACGGGCAGGCGTAGGAGGCGTAGATCTGGTAGCGGCCGGGCTCGGGCGGGTGCTCGCCGCCCTCCTCGATCCGGGCGGTGAAGCGGTTGGGCTGGCGGACGAATCGTCCGTCGGCGGAGGTCTCACGTTCCAGCTTCATACTTCCGACCGTACGGGGACCGCCGCTTCCGCCCGAGGGGGACCCTGCGTAGAACATAATTCGGTTCAGCGGGCACAATCGGGGGCGACGAAGGGAGATCGGCGATGACCATGGTGACGCCGGCCAGCGAGGCGCAGCGGGACGCGTGGCGGAGCAAGACGCTGCCGGAGGTGGAGCGGGTCCGGCCGGGGCTGTGGTCGATCCCGGTGCCGCTGCCCATCCCCCTGCGGTACGTGCTGGTCTACGCGCTGGAGCTGCCCGGCGGGGTGGCGCTCGTGGACGCGGGCTGGAACACCGACGAGGCGTACGGCGCGCTGGCCGCCGGACTGAAGGTCGCCGGATACGAGATGACCGACGTCAGGGCGGTGCTGGTCACCCACATCCATCCCGACCACTACGGCCTGGCCGGGCGGATCCGGGAGGTGTCGGGGGCCTGGATCGGGCTGCACCCGGCGGACGCGCGCCTGATCCACGGCCGCTACGACTCCGAGGCCGTCGACGCGCTGGTGGAGCAGGAGCGGGCGCTGCTGAAGCGCTCCGGGGTGCCCGCGGAGACCCTGGACGAGCTGGCCGGCGCCTCACTGATGATCCGGCAGTTCGTGACCATGGCCGGCCCCGACCGGCTGATCGAGGACGGCGACCGCCTCGACCTGCCCGGCTGGGACCTGCGCGCGATCTGGACGCCCGGCCACTCGCCGGGGCACCTGTGCTTCGCCGAACCGGAGCGGCGGCTGCTGTTCTCCGGCGACCACGTGCTGGCGAAGATCACACCGATCGTGGCGGTGCACGCGCAGTCCGTGCCCAACCCGCTGGCCGACTACCTCGACTCGCTGGCGGTCGTGCGCAAGCTCGACGTGGACGAGGTGCTGCCCGCGCACGAGTACCGGTTCCTGGAACTGGCCGAGCGGGTCGACCGGGTGACGGGCCACCACGAGGAGCGGCTGGCCGAGATCGAGGCGCTGGTCGGCGGGAGCGGCGCAGGCGTCAGCTGCTGGGACGCGGCCACCCGGCTGACCTGGTCGCGGCCGTGGGAGACCATCCCGCCGCACATGCGCCGGGCGGCCAACAACGAGACCCTGGCCCACCTGGTCTGGCTGGAGGCGCGGGGCCGCCTGCGCCGCGTCTCCGGCGACCCGGACGAGCCCGAGCTCTGGCACCCCGCCTGATCCGCCCCCCTGCCCCGGGGGCGGGTGGTCGCCGGGTCGGTCGAGCCCGGCCCGCAGCCGATCGCTCCCCGCCCCGGGGCCGGGGCGTTCCGCACGTTTCTGCGGCGGTCCCCGTCCGCCTATTTTCATGCAAACCCAGTAGGAAATGTTGACTTAGCGATCCGGGATGCGTACCTTCATGGGCATGGGCCTTTACCTGACCCGGTGCGCGCACGTGGACTTCTGCCGCGTCGTCAGCGCCCAGTGTCTGTGATCACGAGCTGACGCGAGTCCCGTCCCCGGCACGGCCGCCGCTGCCCGTGCCCTCCCTCATGACGTGAGCCCTCCGGCGTGCGACCGCCCCGCGCGAGCATGCCCAGATTCCGCAAGGACCGAATCCCCGTGATCAGAACCAGACACGTCCTCCTCTCCGTACTGCTGGCCGGCTCCCTGGCCGCCTGCTCCGCCGCCACCGGCAACGGCGGCGAGGTCACCGAGATCCGCTACCAGGGCTGGGTCGGCCAGGTCACCTACCCCGAGCTCGCCGAGAGCCTGGGCTACCTCGGAGACCTCGAACTGAAGTGGGTCGGCAACACGATCTCCGGCCCGCAGGACATCCAGGCCACCGCGACCGGCCAGGTCGACGCCGGCGGCGCGTTCAACGGCGCGATCGTCAAGCTCCGGGCGAGCGGCGCCCGGGTCAAGGCGGTGGTCGGCTACTACGGCGTCGACAAGGAGGCCTACACCGGCTTCTACGTGCTGGACGGCAGCCCCGTCACGACACCGCGCGACCTGGTCGGCAAGAAGATCGGCGTCAACACCCTCGGCGCGCACAGCGAGGCCGTCACCAAGGAGTACCTCAAGCGGGGCGGCCTCACCCCGGAGGAGGTCGACAAGGTCGAGCTGGTCGTCGTGCCGCCGGTCAACACCGAGCAGGCGCTGCGGCAGAAGCAGATCGACGTCGCCTCGCTCAGCGGCATCCTCCGCGACAAGGCGCTCTCACGCGGCGGGATCCATCCGCTCTACACCGACGTCGACCTCTTCGGACCGTTCACCGCGGGCAGTTTCGTGCTCCGCGAGGACTTCATCGCGGAGAACCCGGACACCACGAAGAAGTTCGTGGACGCCTTCGCCAAGGCGGTCGAGTGGACGCAGTCGCGCCCGCGGGAGGAGGTGGTCGCCAAGTACAAGGAGATCATCGCCGGGCGCGGGCGGAACGAGGACGCCTCGGCCATCGACTTCTGGAAGAGCAGCGGGGTGGCGGGCAAGGGCGGGGTGATCGCCGACAGGGAGTTCCAGACCTGGATCGACTGGCTGGAGCGCGAGGGCGACGTCAAGCCCGGCCAGGTCAAGGCGGCCGACATCTACACCAACGAGTTCAACCCCTTCACGCCCGGGAGCACCTCGTGAACCGGGACCTCGACCGGCGGCGTGCCCGGACGGCGCAGCAGGAGGAACGATGACCGTCACCCCGACCCTGACCGAGACCCGGACGCACGGCCGCGCGGAGAGCCCGGCGGAGGACCGGGCGGAGGTCCAGGCGAAGATCGGCGTCCGCGAGGTCGGCAAGGTCTTCCGGATCCGCGGGGCCGACCGGCCCTTCACCGCGGTCGACGGCGTCTACCTGGACGTGCGGGACGGGGAGTTCCTCACCCTGGTCGGCCCGAGCGGCTGCGGGAAGTCCACCCTGCTCGACCTGATCGCCGGGCTCACCGCCCCGACCACGGGTCGGATCCTCATCGACGGCCGGGTCGTCACCGGCCCCGGCCTGGACCGCGGGATCGTCTTCCAGCAGTACGCGCTGTTCCCGTGGCGCACGGCCCTGGCCAACATCGAGTTCGGCCTGGAGGCGAAGGCCGTACCGAAGAAGGAGCGCCGGGAGCGGGCGCGGCACTACCTGGACCTGGTCGGGCTGACCGGGTTCGAGCACCGCTACCCGCACGAGCTGTCCGGCGGCATGCGCCAGCGGGTGGCGATCGCCCGCAGCCTCGCCTTCGACCCGGACGTGCTGCTGATGGACGAGCCGTTCGCCGCGCTCGACGCGCAGACCCGCGAGTCGCTCCAGGAGGAGCTGCTGCGCATCTGGGAGAAGACGAACAAGACCATCGTGTTCATCACGCACGGCATCGACGAGGCCGTCTACCTCGGTCAGCGGGTCGCGGTGATGACGTCCCGGCCGGCCGGATCAAGAAGGTCATCGACATCGCGTTCGACTCGCGCGAGGGCGACCTGCGCGCGGACCCGCGTTTCGGCGCCTACCGGCACGAGATCTGGACCCTGCTGCGCGACGAGGTCGCCGCGGCCCAGGAACAGGAGCGGACCATTGGCTGACACGCTCGCCGCCCCCGCGTCCGCACGGGGGGACGCGCCCACCGCCGACGACCGGGCGACCAACTTCTTCAAGGTCGCCGGGGGGCGCTTCCCGGCGCTGCCGCGGCTGTCGCTGCTGCTGCGCCGGACCGCGGCCCTCGTCCTGCTGGCCGCGCTCTGGGAGGCGCTGCCCCGGATCGGAGTGGTGGACCGGGTGTTCGCCCCGCCGCTGTCGGAGGTCCTGGTCGCCTGGTACGACCTGCTGGTCGGCGGTCAGCTCGTCGAGCACTTCCAGGCGTCCCTGATCAGGTCGCTGTCGGGCTTCGCCCTGGCCATCGCGCTGACCATCCCGCTCGGCCTGGCGATCGGCTGGTACCGGCCGGTCGCGGACTTCCTCAGCCCGGTGCTGGAGCTGTTCCGCAACACCTCGGCCGTGGCCCTGCTGCCCGTCTTCATCCTGATCTTCGGCCTGGGCGAGCCATCGAAGATCATATTCGTGTTCTACGCCTGCGCCTGGCCGATCCTGCTCAACACCATCAGCGGCGTGCGGACCGTGGAACCGCTACTGGTCAAGTCGGCCCGGTCCATGGGACTCGGACCGTTCCGCCTCTTCCAGAAGGTCATCCTGCCCGCCGCGGTGCCGACCGTCTTCACCGGCGTCCGGTTGGCCGGGGCCTACTCGATCCTCGTGCTGCTGTTCGCCGAGATGGTGGGCGCCAAGGCCGGGCTCGGCTACCTCATCCAGGACGCCCAGTTCAGCTTCCGCATCCCCGACATGTACGCCGGGATCATCACCATCTCCGTACTCGGCCTGCTGTTCAACCTGCTGCTCGTCACCGTGGAGCGCCGCTTCTCGACGTGGAGGACCACCTCATGACCACCCGCAAGCTGCACCTGAACGCCTTCCTGATGGGCGTCGGCCACCACGAGGCCGCCTGGCGGCACCCGCGGACCGAGCCCTCCCACCTCACCGACGTCCGGCACTACCAGCGGCTCGCCCTGGCCGCCGAGCGGGGCAGGCTCGACTCGGTCTTCCTGGCCGACGGCCTGGCCCTGCAGGGCGACGTCCGGCACAACGCGCTCGGCGGGCTCGAACCCCTCACCCTGCTGTCCGCGCTGGCCGCCGTCACCGACCACGTCGGCCTGATCGCGACCGTCTCCACCACCTACAACGAGCCGTTCCACGTGGCCCGCAAGTTCGCCTCGCTGGACCACATCAGCGGCGGCCGGGCCGGCTGGAACATCGTCACCTCCGCCGGCGAGGCCGAGGCGCACAACTTCGGGATCGAGCGCCCCGCGCACGCCGAGCGCTACGCCAGGGCGGCGGAGTTCCTGGAGGTCGTCACCGGCCTGTGGGACAGCTGGGAGGACGACGCGATCCTGGGCGACCGCCGGAGCGGGCGGTACGCCGACACCGGCAGGATCCACCCCCTCGACCACGCCGGCCCCCACTTCAGGGTGCGCGGCCCGCTGAACACCTCCCGCCCCCCGCAGGGCCACCCCCTGCTGGTCCAGGCCGGGTCGTCGGAGGGCGGCAAGGAGTTCGCCGCGCGCTTCGCCGAGGCGGTCTTCACCGCCCAGCAGACCCTCGCCGAGGGCCGGGAGTTCTACGCCGATCTCAAGGGCCGCCTGGCCCGGTACGGCAGGCAGGAGGGCGAGCTGCTCGTCCTGCCCGGCATCTCCCCGATCATCGGCTCCACCGAGCGGGAGGCGCTCCGCCTGGAGCGGGAACTGGAGGAGCTCATCACCCCGGCGTACGGCCTCACCCAGCTCTCCCACATGGTGGGCATCGAGCTGACGGAGGAGGCGTTGGACCGGCCGCTGCCGGACGTCTCCGCAGAGACGGAGGGGGCGCAGAGCCGCCGCAGGCTCGTCATCGACCTCGCCCGCCGGGAGCGGCTGACCGTGCGGCAGCTCCTCGGCCGCCTGGCGGGCGGGCGGGGGCACCGGGTCGTGGCCGGGACCCCGGAGCGGATCGCCGACGAGATCCAGACCTGGTTCGAGGGCGGCGCGGCCGACGGCTTCAACATCATGCCGCCGCTGCTCCCGAGCGGCCTGGAGGACTTCGTCGACCACGTCGTCCCGGTGCTGCAGGCTCGCGGCCTGTTCCGCACCGAGTACGGGGGCCGGACCCTGCGGGAGAACTACGGGCTGGAGCGCCCGGCCTCCCGCCACGCGCGGAAGGTCGCGGTGGCCTCGTGAACGCGCCGGGGGACACCGGAGCCGCAGGCGTGAACGCGCCGCGGGACGCCGGGACCGCGGGCACGCGGGGCAGGACCGCGGTCGCGCGCGGGGACAGGAGGAGCGCGGACGCCCGGCAGGGCGGGGAGAGCGCGGGCACGGGACGGGACCGGGAGACAGGAGGAGAGCGATGAGCGTCGTGACCCTGGTGGGCAACCCGCGGAGCGGGTCGCGCACCCACGAGGCGGCGGTCCGCGCCGCCGGGACGCTGGCCGGGCGCATCGGCCACGACGGGCCCCGCGAGGTCGTCGACCTGTCCGCGCTGGCGCCGCTGCTGCTGGCCCCCAAGGCGTCGTCCGGTGTGGAGGTCGCGCTGGAGCAGGTCGCCGAGGCGCGGGTGCTGGTCGTCGCCAGCCCGGTCTACAAGGGCAGCCACACCGGGCTGCTCAAGGCGTTCCTCGACCGGCTGCCGGGCGGGGCGCTGGCCGGGACCGTCGCCCTCCCGCTGCTGGTGCTGGGGGACGCCAGGCACTCCCTGGCGGTGGAGGTGCACCTGCGGCCGCTCCTGGTCGAGCTGGGCGCCGCGGTGCCCACGCCGGGCCTGGCCCTGCTGGAGTCGCAGCTGGCCGACCTGGACGCGCACCTCGGCCCCTGGGCCGACCGGGTGGCCCCCCAGACGGCCGCGCTCCTGGCGGAGCGGAGCGTGGCCCGATGACCGAGACGCTGCCCGGGATCGGGACGCCGGCAGGGATCGGGACGCCACCCGAGCGGGCGGTCGACGCGGAGGGGTTCCGCCGGGCGCTCGCCGTGCACGCGGCCGGGGTCGTGGTGGTGACGGCGCAGACCGAGGGCGTGCCGGTCGGCCTGACGGCCACCTCCTTCTCCTCGGTGAGCCTGGAGCCGCCGCTGGTCTCCTTCTACGTGGACCGGGCCTCGACCACCTGGCCCTGGCTCCGCCAGGCGGGGCACTTCGCGGTCAACATCCTGGCCGGCGACCAGGCCGACCTCGCCGCCCGGTTCGCCCGCAGGGGCATCGACCGCTTCGCCCCGCCCACGCGGTGGCGTCCCGGCCCGCTGGGCGTCCCCCTGCTGGGCGGGGTCTCCGCCCATCTGGTCTGCGCCCCGCACACCACCGCCGAGATCGGCGACCACGTCCTCGTCGTCGGTCTCGTGACCGAGGCCCGCCTCGGCGCGGAGCACCGCCCGCTCCTGTACCACCAGGGCCGGTTCGGCCGGTTCGCCCCCCACGTCTGACGTCTGGCCCCCACTCCTGACGGCTGGCGCCTGGCGTCAGGCGGCGAACGGCGAACGGTGAGGCCGCCACCGGTCATCGGTGACGGCCTCACACCGTCCTCTCTGCCGGACCGGCTCCGCTTCCGGCGGCGCCGGTCCTTCCGGTCCGGGCGGCGGTCAGCCGACGCGGAGCGTCAGTCCGTACGCCGAGAGGATCTCGTTGACCGGCTGGTGATAGGTGGTGCCGCCGGTGGTGCAGTTGCCGGAGCCGCCCGAGGTCACACCCTGGGCCTGGCTGCCGGAGATGAACGAGCCGCCGGAGTCGCCGGGCTGGGCGCAGACCGTCGTGCGGGTCAGGCCGCTGACCGTGCCCTGCGCGTACCGGACGCTGGTGTTGTGCTGCTGGATGACGCCGCAGCGCCAGCCGGTGGTCGAGCCGGAGCGGCAGATGGACGCGCCGACCACGGCCTGGGCGGATCCGCGGACGATGACGTTGGCGCCGCCCGAGCCCCGGACCCACGGCTGGGGGGTGTGGCCGGGGGTGGCGACCCACGCGTAGTCGTTGCCGGGGAACGAGGAGCCCTGGAAGGTGCCGGTCGGGTTGGTGGTCCTGGAGCCGGCCCGGCCGCAGTGCCCGGCGGTGACGAACCCGGGGGTGCTGCCGCGGGTGACGGAGAAGCCGACGCTGCAGCGGCTGGAGCCGATGTAGTAGGCCGCGCCGCCGATGATGTTCATGAAGGGCTGCGGCTGCTCGCCGGAGACCTCCACCCGGACCGTGCCGGCGTCCACGCCCGCGGCGGCCGCGAGCGCCTCGCCCGCGGCCTGGTCGGCGGCCTTGACCACCACGCTGTTGGTGGTGACGTCGACATACCAGAGGGCGGCGCCGGCCTTGGCCTCCTCAGGAGCCTGGTCGAGCCGGTCCTTGGCGGCGTTGAGCTGGGCCAGCGTCCGGGTGACGACCAGCGGCCGCGCGCCCTGCGCCTTGATCGCCTCGGTCTGCGCCGGGTCGGTGGTGGCGACGGTGAGCCGGGAGGCATCGCCGTTGAGCCAGGAACCGGCGTAGGCCTCGCCGAGGGAGGAGTTCAGGGAGGAGTCCGCCCGGGCGGCGCGTTCCTCGCTGGCCAGCCGGGTGACGGCCTGCTGCTCGCTGAGCCCGAGGTCGCGCTGGAGCGCCTCGAGCATCGAGGCCCCCGGCGCGGAAGGGGAGGGTCCGGACTGCGCGGAGGCGGTGGTCGTGGTACCGGCCAGGCAGAGGGCCACGAGGGCGGTCCCGGCCAGCAGGGAGCGTTGACTGAACATGTGCACTCCTGTGTGAGGGGTGCAGTCAAGGTATTCCGCGACCCGAGACCGTGTGACGTAGCAAAAGCTTCCTACCGCGGTGTTATGGGCCCGTGAGGTGTCCCGCGGGCGGCGGATCGGGTGGGAAAGGGCATCGTCGGCTTCCGCGGTCGGCGGTGGAGGCCTGGTGATTCAGGCGGGTGCGCCGCCGACGTGTCGGCCGGTGGCTGCGGGGAGCCGCATTGTTCTCACGACGGGTCAGGTATTCGTGACCTCCGTTCCCCTCGCCGGAGACCGCCGAATCATAATCCGCCGCCGCTGCGGGTGCTTTCACCGGAGAAAGTGAATCGGAACGGTCTGCGAATGCCGTACGTTCATCATCGAGGACGGTCGATCGAGCCCTCTGGAGGGCAATTGTCAGTCGAGGACCTGGTTGACCTGGGTCAACTCGTCATGGCGGGTCTCGCCTTTGTCATCGCGATTCAAACCATTCGGTACGCGGCCCGGCAGACCGCCGCGGTGGCGGAGCAGGCGAAGATCGGCAACGAGATGGCCGGCACTTCCAACCTGAACCTCGTCCTCGCCGGACATCAGCAGGTGATGCAGCTGCTGATCCACCATCCGGAGCTGTATCCCTACTTCCGTGAGTCCAAGCCGCCGCCTCGGCGCGGGAAGGTCCGGAACCGGGTCCTCGTGACCGCGGAAATGCTCGCCGATGTCCTGAACACGGGGATGCACGTGTCACGGCAGGTCCCCGCGGTGAACGGTGGCCTGGATCCGTGGGCCGGCTATTGCTCCGACGTGATGAGCACCTGTCCCGCGTTACGGGAGATGGTGGAAGAGCACCCGGACTGGTGGCCCAATCTCAGCGCTCTGAGACCGCGGCGTCCTGTGTAGGCGTCCATGCGGTGCCGAAGTCGCGCTGTGCTCCGATCGGCTCTTCTCTTCGGATGCCGGGCTCCGGCGCCGCCCGGCCTCACTCGGCGAAGGCCGTGGCCGACCGGCGGTCAGGCGAGGCGGACGGTGCCGCGGCCGGTGACGAGGGGCAGGTCGAGGAGGGTGCGGATGCCGGGCGGCGCGGCGCAAACGGCGGCGACGGCGTTGACCGCGTGGGAGGCGGCGCCGGACAGGCCGTGGGAGATCTCGTCGACGCTGAGCATCATCTGGGGCACACCCTCCAGGTGGACGGCGAAGCCCGGCTTCGGCCAGCGGCGGACCTTGGCGGCGTCGGCCTTGTAGACGCACTCCACGGTCATGAAGGGGCGGCCCCGCACCAGGCCGGAGAACGTCCAGCGGGAGGCGCACACCGTGCCGGGGCGGACCGTGCCGGCGGCGATCTCGAACTCCTCGGCGGCGATCTCGAACTCGTCGCTCTCCTCCACCTCGTCCAGGGTCACGCCCAGCGCCGAGGCCACGAACTGCACGCTCTCGGTGAAGAGCGCCCGCTGGAAGGCGCGGAACGGGCGCACCGCGGCCGCGTAGTCCTTGGCGGAGAGGGTGAAGCCGACCAGGTCGACGACGGTCTGCCGGGACGGGTGGCCGCGGAAGTCGGAGCACTCGCGGACGTAGACGTGGTCGATCCGGCTCGACAGCCCGGTGAGCGCCAGGGGCAGCAGGTCGCTCATGAAACCGGGGTTGATGCCGGTGCCGTGCAGGGAGACCCCGCCGGTACGGCAGGCGGCCTCCAGCCGCTCCACCAGTCCGGGACCGTACGACTGCGGGTGGACGAAACCGGTGGTGGTGATGACGTTCTTGCCCGAGGAGAGCAGGGCGCAGATGGTCTCCACGTCGGTCGTGGGGTCGCCGCCGAAGTAGGAGGCGGGCAGCGGCATGTGCAGCACGCAGTCGGCGTCCAGGGCGAGGATCCGCTCGACGTCGTCGGTGCAGGACACGCCGGTCGGGGGCAGGCCGACGATCTCGCCCGCGTCCCTGCCGACCTTGTCGGGGTCGTAGACCAGCACCCCGGCGAGTTCGAACTCGGGACGGGTGATCAGGCTGCGGAGGGAGTAGCGGCCGACGGCGCCCGTGGCCCACTGGACCACGCGGAGGGGCGGAGATGCGGGCATGCGGGCCTCCAGCCCTGAGCTCATGGGCGGGGCCGTGCCTTCAAGTGCGTCGTCGTCGACCCACGCCAGGTGCGGGCCAGAAACTTTAGCAGGGATTCACCCTGTTGTTCACTGTCCGCGACGCCACCGAATGCGGGCGTGTCGCCGTCGGCGGGGCCCGTGGCTTCGCGGGGAGGGGCAGGCTATCCTGCTTCCGACTAGAACTTTATTCTCGTGGGAGGGCTGCTCATGTCAGAGCTGCGGTTCGACGGCAGGGTCGCGGTCGTCACCGGTGCCGGGCACGGCCTCGGCCGGTCGCACGCGCTGTCACTGGCCGAGCGCGGCGCCAAGGTGGTCGTCAACGACCTCGGCGGCGCGCTGGACGGCACCGGCGCGTCCACCGGCCCGGCCGCCGAGGTGGTCGAGCTGATCACCAAGAACGGCGGCGAAGCGGTCGTGAGCGGTGACGACGTCGCCACCCCGGAGGGCGCCAAGGCGATCGTGCGGTCCGCGATCGACGCCTTCGGGCGGGTCGACATCGTCGTCAACAACGCGGGCATCCTGCGGGACAGGTCGTTCGGCAAGATGAGCGTCGAGGAGTGGGACGCCGTCATCGCCGTCCACCTCCGCGGCGCGTTCCTGGTCACCCACGCGGCCTTCCCCTACCTGAAGGAGCAGGCCTACGGCCGGATCGTCAACACCTCCTCGCCCTCCGGCCTGTTCGGCAGCTTCGGCCAGGCGAACTACTCCACGGCCAAGATGGGGCTGGTCGGCCTGACCAAGACCCTCGGCCTCGAGGGCGCCCGGGCGAACATCCGGGTCAACGCGATCGCGCCGATCGCCTGGACCCGGATGACCGAGTCGCTGCTGCCGGCCGAGTTCGAGGCCAGGTTCACCCCGGAGCGGATCAGCCCGCTGGTGGCGTATCTGGCGCACGAGTCCTGCGAGACCAGCGGCGAGGTCTTCAGCGTCGGCGCCGGCCGGGTCGCGCGGGTGTTCGTCGCGGAAGGGCCGGGCTGGAAGCAGGACGACCACACCGTTGAGGACATCAGGGACAACTGGGAGGCCATCATGGCCGAGCAGCCCTACCTGACACCGACCACCCTCGGCCAGCAGTCGGGCGCCTCGATGAAGGCCATGCTCTAGCGCCCTGCCCGGGCGTTCCGGTGCCCTGCCCGGCCGTTCCGGCCTCCTGACCGGGCGGGCCGATCGGGTGACCGGAGTCCGGGGCCGCCGTGCGGCACCGTCTCCGGCGTCTCCGGCGACACCGTCTCCGCCGCCGCCGTCGCCGGCGGAGACGGTGTCCTGACCGCCGCGACGGTGCGAGACCCCGGACTCACCGCCGAACCGGACGGAACGTCAGTCCCAGTCGTCGATCTTGGTGTCGTGGGGGTGCGGAGCGCCCTTCCCGGTCTCGATCAGCGACTTCAGGCTCATCAGATAGACCGCCCACTTGGTGCTGCAGTGGTGCATGAACTCCACCGGCTCCCTCCAGCCCTCGTGCTTGAAGAGGACGATGGTGCGGTCGCCGGCCCGGCCGAGGCCCCAGTCCACGTGTGTGCCGATCCATTCCTCGGGCCCGTCGACCACCTCCCACCGCACGCGCTCGCCCGGGTGGAGTTCGAGGACCTTCATGTCGAACCCTCCGGCCTCGAACCGGAACCGGAGCACGCCGCCGAGGCTGCCGCCTTCGCCCTGCGTGTCGGCCGTCCACCAGCCGGCGAGTCCTTCGATGGTGGTCAGGGCCGTGTAGACCTCGGCCGCCGACGATTCGATGCCCACCCTGTGCAGGATGTCCGCCATTTTCGAGCCCTCTTTCCGATGTCAGTTCTCGTCTGGATCCTGTGGATTCACCGTTGCGCGTCGTGCGGGTCCTCGCCGCGCTGGATCGCCTCGGCGATCCGCCTGATGCGCTGGAGCCTGGCGTCCCAGGCCGCCCCCACCGAGGACAACTGGGCGACCGCGCGCGCGAGCCGCGCCTCGTCCACCCGGTATCTCTTCTCCCGCCCGGTGGGCGACGCGTGCACCAGGCCGACGCGGTCGAGCACGCCGAGGTGTTTCGCGATGGCCTGCCGTGTCACGGGCAGCCGTTCGCTGAGGCTGGTGGCGGTGCCGCTGCCGTCCGCCAGGAGGAGGTCGAGCATCCGCCGACGGGTCGGGTCCCCGACCGCGGACCACAGGTCGTCGTCGACGGCGGCGGTCACGGGGTCGACACCAGCCGCGCGGCGTACTCCCCGAGCCGGGGGACGAAGACGTCCCAGCCGGCGATGTGATCGCGGTACTGCTCCGCCAGCTTGGCGGCCTCCCAGCCCATCTCCCGGAATCCGGTCTCGGTGAGCCGGACCCTGGTGCCCGTGCCCGACGGGACGAGCTCGAAGGTGATCAGCAGGGAGTCGGCGGAGGCGCTGACCCGGCCGTCGGGGTAGCACCAGCGGAATGAGAACAACCGGGGCGGTTCGGCGTTCACCACGGTGATCGGGAGGACGTCGACCCTGTCGCCCCAGACGAGCTCGCCGACGGCGCCGGGAGTCGCCTCGAAGGCGGCGTCGTCGGTCCACCACTGCGAGATGTGCTCGGGGCGACTGACGACCTCGTAGACCACCTCGGGTGAGGCGTCGACGTGGATCTCGCGCTCGATGCTGCCGTACTCCATGCTCTGCGTCCCTCTCGATGTGCAACTTTTGGTTGCGCTTCACGTTAGCGCACGCTCCACTATCGAGCAACCATTGGTTGCGTCTCACGGGAGACCCGACCCCGGAGTCCTGACCGCAGGTGCCCTTTCTTTTGCTGAAATCAGCGAAAGTGTGACGGTCACCGATAAAAGGGTCTTCACAAGCGACCGGAAGGGGGTTAGCTTCTGCATCACCAACTCCGAATCCCGGATGTTGGGAGCGTCCGAGACGGGAGGGCCCGTGTCCGGAGACACCCCTCTGCTGCTGATGCGGGGCATCGTCAAGCAGTTCCCCGGCGTCCGCGCCCTGGACGGCGTCGACCTGGAGGTACGGCGCGGCGAGGTGCACTGCCTGCTGGGTCAGAACGGCGCGGGCAAGTCCACCCTGATCAAGATCCTCTCCGGGGCGCACCAGCCCGACGAGGGCGTCATCACCCTGGACGGGCAGGAGACGCGCCTGGCGACGCCGACGGCCGCGATCAGGGCCGGCGTCTCCACGATCTACCAGGAGCTCGACCTGGTCGACGGCCTCAGCGTCGCCGAGAACGTCTTCCTCGGCCACGAGCGCGCCAGGCTCGGCTTCGTCCGCTCCGGCGAGGCCAACCGCGCCGCCCACGCGATCCTCGCCCGGCTCGGGCACCCCGAGATCCGCCCGTCCACCGAGGTCGGCCGGCTCTCGCCGGCCGCCAAGCAGATCGTCAGCATGGCCCGCGCCCTCTCCCACGACACCCGGCTGATCATCATGGACGAGCCGTCGGCGGCCCTGGCCCACGACGAGGTCGCCAACCTCTTCCGGATCGTCCGGGAGCTGACCGGTCAGGGCGTCGCCGTCGTCTACATCTCCCACCGGCTGGAGGAGATCCGGGAGATCGGCGACCGGGTGACGGTCCTGAAGGACGGCCGGACGGTGGCGGTCGGCCTGCCCGCCCGGACCACCCCCACCTCCGAGATCGTCTCCCTGATGACCGGCCGCACGGTCGAGTACGTCTTCCCGCCGCGCCGCCCGCGCCCCGGAGCTGACCCGGAGGCACCCGAGGTGCTGAGGGTGGAGGGGCTCACCGCGCCGGGGGTCTTCGCCGACGTCTCCTTCACGGTCCGGGCCGGCGAGATCGTGGGTCTGGCCGGACTGGTCGGCTCGGGCCGGTCGGAGATCGTCGAGGCGGTGTACGGCGCGCGCCGCGCCTCGGGCGCCGTCGTGCTGGACGGGCGCCCCCTGGGGCGCGGCGGCGGCACGACGGCCGCCGTCCGGCTCGGCATGGGCCTGGCCCCGGAGGAGCGCAAGGCCCAGGCGCTGCTGCTGGACCAGAGCGTCACCCGCAACATCACGCTGGCCGGTCTCGGCCGGTACTCCCGGTTCGGCTGGCTCGACCGCCGCCGCGAGGGCGCGGAGGCGCGGCAGCTGATCGAGACCCTCGGCATCCGGCCCGCCGACCCGGACCGGCCGGTCCGGACGCTGTCGGGTGGCAACCAGCAGAAGGCGGTGCTCGCCCGGTGGCTGGTCGGCGACCGCCGGCTGCTCCTGCTGGACGAGCCGACCCGCGGCGTGGACGTGGGCGCCCGCGCGGAGCTGTACGCCGTCATCCGCAGGCTGGCCGACACCGGGATCGGCGTGCTGCTGGTCTCCAGCGAGGTGCCCGAGGTCCTCGGCCTGGCCGACCGGGTGCTGGTGGTCCGGGAGGGCCGGATCATCCACGAGTCCGACGCCCGCGACCTGGACGAGCGCCGGGTCCTCGACATGATCATGGAAGGGAGTGCCCTGTGACCGACACCCGCGGGCCGCGGGCCGGCGAGGACGCGAAGGGCGGTGCGGAGGTGCGGGCCGGGACGCCCGCGCAGGGGCGGGGC
>NZ_CDRNDK010000072.1:0-19433 GCF_977012225.1 Planomonospora algeriensis
CGCGCCGGCCGAGCCGGCCAGCCCGGCGGCGAGGGAGGCGGCGGTGAAGACCGCGAGCCCGGCGACGAGGACCCGGCGGCGCCCGTAGACGTCGGCCAGGCGTCCACCTGCGAGCATCAGGCCGGAGAAGGTGAGGACGTACCCGGTGACGACCCACTCCAGCACCGCCAGGGACGCGCCCAGCTCGGCCTGGAGGGTGGGCAGGGCCACCGTGACGACCGTGTTGTCCAAGGTCGTCACGAAACCGGCCAGGCCGACGACCAGGAGCAGCGACCCGCGACGACCGGTCCCGACCGGTCCTGCGGACTCACCGGGATCGGCGGGCCGTGCGGCGAGGTCGCTCATTCCTCCACCTCCACCCAGGTCCAGCCCGACCCACCGGCCGTGGGCCGCACCACCCTCGTCGCCCTCCGCCCGATGGGCACCCAGCCGCCGTCCCTCTCCCGCCCTCCGTACCAGCCCTCCAGAGGCGTGGCGTGCTCAGGCACGGACGGCCGAGGCACGGACCGCTCGGGCACGGACCGCTCGGGCACGGACGGCCGAGGCACGGGCTCCGTTGCCTCCGTCTCCTCGACCGGCTCCGGACGCCCGTTGACGGGCACGACCGGTCTGCTGTCCTGTCGCCGTGCCGGTGGCTCCAGCCGATCGATGAGGTGAGGGCTGATCGCCGGGAGGTTTCGGGGCGGTTCCGGGCGGGGGCCGTCCGGGACCGGCGGGTGCGGGGGAGCGGGCGGGGAGTGCCCCATGGCGTCCTCGACGGTCAGCAGGGGTTGCGGCGGCGAGGGGACCGCGCCCTCCTCCGCCCAGTGCCAGCCGGGACCGTCCAGGTTGGGCTTGACCACCTTCCTGCGCCGCTGCGCCCGATCCACCGGTACGGCCTGCTCCGCGCGCGCGGGGGTGGGCGGCCTCGCCGCCGCCCCGTTGACGGGGAGAGGAGGCAGCGGGTAGGGGTTCGACCCGTGCCGCCGGGGCGGCGGCGCGGACGCGGGCGCACGGACCTCCCGGGCGAACGCGGGTGCGGTGATCTGCGGGGCTTCGGGCGGGGGAGCCTGCGGGACCCCGGACGGGAGAGGCGTGACCCGCCGGACCTCCGAAACCTGTACGGGCCGCGGGGCTTCGGGCGGGGAGGACTCCGCCGGCCGGGCGGGGAGGGCCCGGGGGACGTCGCGCGCCCCGTGGAGCTCCGTACCCGGTGCGGCGACCGGGCCTCCGGTGCGCTCCACCGTCACGTAGGTGGGCGGGAGGCCGTACGAGCCTCGCGGGTCGTGGTGCTCCCGCAGGTCGATCCGCCGGTGGAGGTCGCGCAGGGACGCCGGGAGCCACCAGTTGGCCTCCCCCATCAGCCGCATCGTCGCGGGCACCAGCAGTCCCCGCACCAGCGTCGCGTCCACCACGATGGCCACGAACATGCCGACGCCCAGCATCTTCACGATCGTGATCCCGGCGGTGGAGAAGGCCGCGATGACCACCAGCAGCAGCAGCGCGGCGCTGCTGATCAGCCCTCCCGTCCGCTCCAGGCCGATCGCCACGGCCGCGGTGTTGTCCCCGGTCCGCAGCCACTCCGCCCGCACCCGGCTGAGCAGGAAGAGCTCGTAGTCCATCGACAGCCCGAACACCACCGCCAGGATCAGCACGGTGATCGTCGCCTCGACGCTCCCCGTCGGGGTGAAACCGAGGACTCCGGCCAGGTTCCCGTCCTGGAAGGCCCAGACGATCACCCCGAAGGACGCGCCCAGGGACAGGACGTTCATCAGGATCGCCTTGAGCGGCAGCAGGACCGAGCCGAACGCGGCGAACAGCAGCAGGCCGGTCATCAGGCAGACGACGAGCGCGGTCCACGGCAGCGTGGCCGTCAGGCTGCGCTCCAGGTCGAGCTGGGCGGCCGTGGGCCCGCCGACGACCACGTCCTGGACGTTCGGTTCGGGGGGCAGCGCCCGGATCCGCTCGACCAGCGCGCGGGCCGCGTCCGACGCCGGGTCCCCGTCGTGGCGGACCGCGAGCCGTACCGCGCCACCGGCCTGCGAGACCCCGGTGACGTCGACCCCGGTGACGTGGTCGAGCTCCTTCAGCCGTTCGGCGAAGACCTTCACGTCCAGCGGACCGACCTCGGTGACCGGGATCGGCCCGGAGTTCTCCACGCCGACCGGGCCGAGCCGCCCGCCCACCTCCGAGGGCAGCGCGCCGGGCGCGGCGGCGGTCATCGGGCCGACCAGGTCGCGTTCGACGAGCACGACGACCTCGATGGGCGCCATCGCGTTCCTGGCGAACTCCCGGTCGATCCGCTCGGCGACCTGCCGGCTCTCGAAGTGCTCCGGCAGCACCCGGTGGTCCACCCCACCGAACCGCACGTGCAGGAACGGCGCGGCCAGCGCGAGCAGCACCGCGCCGACCCCGACGAGGTAGGCGACGGGCCGCCGCATCACGCTGGACGCGATCCGGTGCCAGCTGCCCCGGCGCCGCCGGCCGAAGTCCGGCATCACGTTCAGCGCGTCGACCCTCGGCCCGAGCACGGCCAGCAGCGCGGGCAGCACGACCAGCGCCGCCGCCATCGCGACCAGCACCACCGCCGCCGCGCCCAGCCCGATCGAGCGCAGGAACATCTGCGGGAACAGCAGCAGCCCGCAGAGCGCGGTCGCCACGGTCAGCCCGGAGAAGGCGACGGTCCGCCCGGCCGTCGCGATGGTCCGCACGACGGCCGCCTCCACGGGCGATCCCCGGCGGATCTCCTCGCGGAAGGCGCTGAGCACGAAGAGCGAGTAGTCGATGGCCAGGCCGAGGCCCAGCATCGTGACGACGTTCAGCGAGAAGACCGAGACGTCGGTGATCTCGGTGAGCAACCGGAGCAGCGCGAGCGCGCCGATCACCGCGAGCAGGCCGACGACGAGCGGGAGCCCGGCGGCGACCAGGCTGCCGAAGACCACGACGAGCAGGACGAGCAGGACCGGCATCGAGATCGCCTCGGCCTGCCGCAGGTCCTCGGCGGTCTGCGCGTTGAGGTCCGCCAGCAGCGGGATCCGGCCGCCGATCCGGACGTCGTACCCGGCGGGGGCCTGCCGGAGCCGTTCCTCGACCGCCTCGTACGCGCGCTGCCGGGCCTGCTCCTCCCCCTTCAGGGTGACCAGGGCGTAGGTGGAGTGCCCGTCGGCGGAGACGAGTTCCTTCGCCTCGGTCTTCCAGTAGGTGGAGACTTCGGCGACGTGCCCGGCGGGCAGCGCCTCCAGCGCCTTCTCCACGTCCTCGCGGAAGCGTTCGTCGCGGGCCTCGACCTCCGGGTTCGTGTAGAGCACGACCACGTCGGGGGAGCTGCCGCCGAACCACTCCCGGCTCCAGCGCGCGGCCGAGGTCGACTCGGCGCCCGGATCCTCGAACCCACCGTCCGTCATCCGGCCGAACAGTCCCAGCCCGAACAGCCCCGCCAGGACCGCGAAGACCGTCCCCGACGCGAGGATCGCCCAGCGCCGGCGGTGGACGAACCGCCCCAGCGACTCGAACATCAGGAACCGGCGTCCCCAGGGCCGCTCCCGGTCCCGGGTACGGAGCCCGGACCGGTTCCGTACCCGGAACCCACACCGACGCCGGAGCCAGAAGCAGGACCGACGCCGGAGCCGGAGCCGGGACCGGGACCGGAAGCGGGCGGGGCGCCGGTGAAGGCACCGTCCAGGTAGGCCCGGGCGCACGCGCGGCGGGCGATCTTCCCGCTCGACGTACGCGGTACGGCGCCCGCCTCCACCAGCACGAACTCGTCCAGCCGCAGGTCGTGGCCCCTCGTGACGGCACCCCTGACGTTCGCCTCCACCTCGGCCGGGTCCCTCCCGGCGGCCCTGCGCGACCGCTCGGCCACCACGATCAGCCGCTCCGTCTCCTCCCCGGGCACCGCGAACGCCGCCACATGGTCCCGGCGGACGGCCGGGTCGGCCTCCTGGACGGTGGCCTCCACATCCTGTGGATAGTGGTTGCGCCCGTCGACGATGATCAGGTCCTTGATCCGGCCGGTGACGTAGAGCCCGCCTCCGTGGACCACGCCCAGGTCACCGGTGCGCAGCCAGGTCCCCTCCTCGCCCCGGAGCGCGTTCCCGAAGACCTCGGCGCTGTGCCCGGCGTCCCGCCAGTAGGCCCGCGCCACGTTCGGCCCCTGCACCCAGATCTCGCCGACCTCGCCGTCGGGCAGGGCCGTACCGTCCGGTGAGGCGATCGCGACGCGCTGCCCCGTGGGCACCCCGCAGGAGACCAGCTCGACGGCTCCGCCCCGCCCGCCCGCCGTCTCCCCTCCGACCTCCGCGGCGGCCTCCCCGGCCCGCCCGTCGTACGGCACGGCGGACGGCCCCTCGACCGGCCCTTCGACCGGCCCTTCGACCGGCCCTTCGACCGGCACGGCCCGGCCGGCGGCCAGCGCGTCCCGGTCGAACGCCGTCGTCCTCGGCGGCAGGTCGCGGTCCATCGCGGTGACGAACACCGTCGCCTCCGCCAGCCCGTAGCCGGGGGTGTGCGCCTCGGGGCGGAGCCCGCACCCGGCGAACGCCTCGGAGAAGTGGCCGATCGTGCCGGCCCGCAGCGGCTCCGCGCCGTTGAGCATGACCGCCACCCCCGACAGGTCGAGCGTCGCCTTCTCCTCCTCGGTGACGCGGCTCGCGGTGTACTCGTAGGCGAAGTTCGGGCCGCCGGTGAACACGTCCTCGTGGTCGGCGAGCATCCGCAGCCACCGGACCGGGTGCATGATGAACGCGACCGGGTCCATGAAGACCGACCGGTTGCCGCCGACGATCGGCGCGGCGATGGTCGCGATCAGCCCCATGTCGTGGAAGAGCGGGAGCCACAGCGCCGCCGTGGACACCCGCGGCACGGCGCGGAAGGCGGTCCAGAGCTGCTCGGCGTTGGCGGTGACGTTGCCGTGGCTGATCTCCACCCCGGCGGGGGCGCGGGTGGAGCCGGAGGTGTACTGCAGGTAGGCCAGGTCGCCGAGGCCGATCGGCTCGGGCTCCCACTCGTCGGCGAGCAGGTCGGAGACCGCGTCCACGGCGACGACCTGCTTGGGGCGGGGCGCCGAGCCGGTGTCGATGAACGCCCGGACGGCGTCCAGCGCGGGCGTCGCGGTGAGCACGCAGACCGGGTCGGCGTCGGCGTAGGCCCGGACCAGCCGGTCGGCGTGGCCCGGCAGGCCGGGGGCGAACAGCGGCACCGCGACCACCCGGGCGTACATCGCGCCCAGCATCGCGACGACGTACTCCAGCCCCTGCGGCGCCAGGATCGCCGCCCGCTCCCCGGGCCGGGCGATCTCGCGCAGCCGTACGGCCAGCGCCCTGGCCTTGAGGTCCACCCGGGACCAGGTGAGCGTGCGCCGGGTCCCGTCACGGCCGGCGGAGTAGTCGAGGAAGGTGTACGCCGGGGCGTCCGGGATCTCTCCCGCCCACCGCGCGACCCGGGCGATCAGCGGCTCGCTCATGCTCGAAGGTCCCCTCGCCGGAGTGCAGGGATCTAGCAAGCTACGGCAGGCCGCGCGCGCGGTTCTTGCCAAACGCCCGCACATTCCCGGATTCCGGTTGTCACACCCATGACAACCGATCACCCCGCCGTCGAGGCGCCCGCCGGACCACCCCGATAATCGAGGATATGGCGGCCGAATCCTCGCAGACCCTGGAGCGCGGCCTGCGCCTGCTCCGCCTGCTCTCCGGCGAGCTCCGGGGGCGGACCCCGACCGAGATCGCGGCCGAGCTGGAGCTGAGCCGCCCCGCGGTCTACCGCCTGCTGACGGCCCTGCAGCGCGAGGGCTTCGTCCGCCGCGACGGCGACGGCCGCGTCCATCTGGGGTTCGGCGTCCTGGTCCTGGCGCGCGCCGTGCAGCCGCTGCTGCGCGAGGGCGCCCTGCCCACCCTGCGCAGGCTCGCCGAGGAGGTCGGCGCCACCGCCCACCTCACCGTGGCCGAGGGCGACGAGGGCCTGGCCGTCGCGGTGGTCGAGCCGTCCTGGACCGACATGCACGTCGCCTACCGCGAGGGCTCCCGCCACCCCCTGGAGCGGGGCGCGGCGGGCCGGGCCGTCCTGGCCCTCCGCGCGGGCCGCGGCGGCTACGTCTCCACCGAGGGCCAGCTCCAGGAGGGCGCCCGCGGCATCGCCGCCCCCGTCCCCGGCCTCCCCTGGCTGGAGGCGTCCGTGGGCGTGATCGCCTTCACCCCGCTCGACCCCGGGACCGTCGGCCCCCGCGTCGCCACCGCCGCCGCAGACCTCGCCCGCGCCCTCGGCTGACCCCGGCGGGACGATCGACATCGATGATCCTTTTCCGGGAAGCGCACCACCGCCGAGCGGTCCGACGGTGCGCTTCCCGGAAAAGGATCTCTGCCACCCCGGCTTCGTGCACCGGGACGGCGGCCGGAGACCGGTAGGCACGGCCCCCGGCCGTACGGTCACCGGTGGAGGCGGTCGTAGAGGACCCGCCAGCGGTCGGGGTGGACGTGGGCGACGACCGCGTCCGGGTCGACGCCCGCGGCGGCGAAGGCCGCCTCGACCCGGTCCGCCGGGTGGCGGAGCCGCAGGGTCGCGTGCAGGGAGCCGCCCAGGCCGGTGAAGCCGTACTCGACGAAGTCCCGGTAGCCGGGCAGGTCGGGCGGGACCTGCCCAGGCGCGACCTGCCCAGGCGCGACCTGTCCGGGCGCGGCCGTGCGGCGTTCGATCCGCAGGATCGCGGAGTCGACCGCGGGGACGGGCCGGAACGCCTCGCGGCCGATGCCGTCCAGCAGTTCCCAGCGGTACCAGGGCCACGTCCGCACGGTCAGCATGCTCCAGCGGCCGAAGCCGCCGGTGCGCTTGCGCGCGTACTCCAGCTGCGTGACCAGGGTGGCCGAGGTGAGATACGGCGCCCGCAGGCACCAGTCCACGATCTTCGAGGTGATCGAGTACGGGATGTTCCCGGCGACCGCGAACGGCTCGCGCGGCGCGCGGGCGGCCAGGAAGTCGCCCCGGACGACGCGGATGCGCTCGTCGCCCGAGGTGCGGGCGGCCAGTTTCCCGGCGAGCAGCGGGTCGATCTCGTAACCGACGACCTGACCGCAGGTCTCGGCGAGCGCCCGGGTCAGCACGCCCTCCCCCGCGCCCGGTTCGAGGACCAGGTCGTGCGGGCCGGCGGCCTCGACGACTCGGGCGACCGCGTCCGGGTCGGCCAGGAGGTTCTGCGACAGGACGCGCCGGTCCCGGTCGCGGGCCGTCCGGCCACCGGTACGGCCGCCGCCGTTGCGGACGGCGCGCTGGGTGTGCGAGTGGTTTCCGTGTGCGAAGGACTGCGCCACAGTGTTGCCCTTTCGGGTCCGAGATGAACAGGTCTCGGAGGCCCCAGGGCACGCGCAGGAGGAAGCGGGTCCCCTCCCCCTACCGGCCCGGAGCCGGGCTGCGGCGGATGCGGACGAAGAACAGCGGCCCACGGCACGGAAGCGACATGCGGCCCAGGCTAGGCACCGGTCTCGCCCGCGCACAAACGGTTTTCCGCCCCTCGCCCCCCGCGTCCGGAGCCGTCCTCCTCCGGCACGGCCCTACGGCGGAACGGCCGTGCTCCCTTCGGCGGACCGCCCACGCATACCCCGGCAGAACGACCACACAGCATCCGGCAGAACGACCACTGGCTCACCGGCAGAACGACCACACAGCATCCGGCAGAACGACCACGTGTCTCGTCTCATCTGCGTTACCGTCGTCAGCATGAGCGACGCGAAAGTCTTCAGGAGACATGCGGATTCCATGGTGATGGAAGCTATGGAGGATACGCGTGTGATCGTTGTGAACGGTGCTCGCCAGGTGGGGAAGAGCACCCTCGCCAGGTTGGTCACCGAACGCTTTCCCGGTTCCAGGGAGCTCTACTTGGATGATCCCGCCATACTGACGGCGGCGCGGGAAGATCCCATGGGGATCGTGCGCCACGATGGGCTGCTCCTCATCGATGAAGTACAGCATGCACCCGAATTGCTTCTTCCGATCAAACGGGAGGTGGATCGGGACCCGCGGCCAGGGCACTACATACTGACCGGCTCGGCGCGCCTCCTCGACCTTCGCGACCTTCCGGACGCGCTCCCCGGACGCACGGAAACGATCGAGTTATGGCCGCTGTCACAGGGAGAGATCGACTCCGCGCCGGACGGTTTCGTCGACGAGGCGTTCCGACAAGGCGCCGATCTGGTCGTCACGCCCAGCCGGCTGCTGAAGAAGGACTATGTGACACGAGCTCTACGCGGCGGGTATCCGGAAGCCGTACACCGCGATGCGGGCCGTAGACGCGCGCGGTTCTTCGAGTCCTACGTAACCGATCTGGTGACCCGCGATGTCCGACAGATCTCCGACATCGAACGACCGGCCGAGATGCGCAGATTACTGAGCGTGGTCGCCGCACGCATGGGCACCCTGGGCGTGGTGCAGGCCATCGCGAACGACGTCGGGATGTCCCGGGTAACCCTGTCAAGGTACCTGGACCTCCTGGAACTCGTGTTCGTGACGAAGCGGATCCCTGCATGGTCGTCCAACCTGACGACGAGAGCCATATCCACGCCAAAACTGATCATGGTCGACTCCGGACTGGCAGGCAGACTGGCAGGCCTCTCCCCAGAACGGGCATTGGATCCCACCGCGCCCATAGGGCAACTGCTGGAGAACTTCGTCATCGGAGAGATCGCCCGCCAGCTCACCTGGTGCGACGAGCCCGTGCAGCTCTTCCACTATCGCGATCGTGACAAGGTCGAAGTCGACATCGTGCTGGAGCACGCTTCCGGAGAAGTCATCGGAATCGAGGTCAAAGCCGGGGAAACGATACGCCGGGATGATTTTCGAGGACTCCGTCACCTGGAGGACCGCCTCGGCAACCGATTCAAAGCCGGTTTCATCCTCTATACCGGAAGCGAACCACTTTCTTTCGGCGACCGCAGGAAGGCGTTCCCGATCTCGGCCCTGTGGGAGGTCGGCCCGCCGCAACACTGACCTCCGATAAGCACCCACACAGCACACTGAGGGCGAATGCCCGGATACGCGAGAGATGTCCGCCGGCAGTAGAAAGGGAGCATGACGCCGGAGCGGGCACGCACGCCGTGGTGGGTTCTGGGGCTCGCCGTGCGGATCGTGCTGCTCGCGCTCCTGCTCTGGGGCGTGCTGGTCGCCGCGCTGCGCGCGTCACCGGCGGAGCGCACCCTGGAGGACTTCCGCGCCGCCGCCGGAGCCGGCCGGGTCACCCACGTCGACTACCGGGAGCAGGACGGCGACGTCTACCAGCTGACGTGGGCGGAGGGGTCGCCGGTCTGGCGCCGGGTCCAGGGCCTGCCGGCGGGCGACGGCCCGGAGATCTACTCGGTCGCGCGGCTCCACCGCGATCTCGGCGCGGACCGGCCCGGGCTCGCCGAACCGGAACGCGACTCGGACGCCGGCGGTTTCCTCCCCGACTGGCCGTTCGACACTTCCCTGAGCGGCATCGGCTGGTGGGTCGGCGCGGCGTGGGCGGCCGCCTTCCTCATCATGATCGGCTCGACGCCCCGGCTGGGCAACCGGTGGGCGTGGTTCTGGCTGTTCACTGTCGGGCAGCTCGGCGCGCTCCTGTTCCTCCTGCTGGAGCCCCGGCCGATCTGGTTCGGTCCGGAGCGGGAACCGGCGCCGCGGAGGAGGTGGGACGGCGGGACGGGCTGCCTGCTCTCGATCAGCCTGGCCCTCGCCGCCGTGGCCGCCGCGGTGGCCCTCGGCCGCCTGGCGGACCTCCTTCTCCGCTGACCGGCCTGGACGGCTCCAGGTCACCGGGGAAACTTCGCCCCCGGTCCGTAGCGGACGCCCTTCCCGCCCCGGGCTTCTCCGATCTTGTCGAGGAGTTCCCGCTCTCGAAGGGAGTTGAGGATGTCCCTCGCAGCGAACATGTGGACGTCGAACAACCGCTGAATCGTCCGGTTGGTGACGAAGCCGTACTCCTGGATGTGATCAATGATCTTCTGATCGGTCTCGTCGAGGCCCCGGCGCCGGTACTCGACCGCCCGTCCCATCGCGGCCAGGGTCTCGGAGCGGAGCCGGTAAGCCGGGAAAGCCCTGGACGCCGTCCGGCGGGTCGGCTCCACCAGATGATGCTCGTCCGCCATCATCCGCAGGACGTCCTGCGCCTCGGCCGCGGAGCGCTGGACCGCGTCGGCGAGCCGGTTCGCATCGATGCTCGTGCTGCGCCGGAGGCAGGACAGTGCCAGCAGCACGTTGACGTCCCGCGCGGCCTTCGGGGGAAGGCCGCCGACGAATCTGGCGAAGGAGTCATTGCCGATGCCTCCGGCGAGGATGACGCGCACGAGGGTGCCGCTGTCCTCGAACTGAGGCGGCTCCTTGCCGAGCCGGAGCATCTCCCGGTAGGCCCGGTCCACCCCCTGCCCCGTCCGCTCGGCGAGTTGCAGGCCCGCGACCGTCTCGGTGAGCAGGCGGTTCCGGGGCGTCGAGGGGTGGGTGAGGATGTTCCGCGCGGTCACGCCGCTCACCAGACCACCCGGACTGATGATCGCCAGCCGTTCGGGCGAATGCTCGATGTCCACCGTCCCGCCGGTCTCGTACGACCTGTGAATGAAGGCGTTCACGATCAGCTCCCGGACGGCCTGCTCGGGATAGTCGGCGAGCTGGATCTGAACCCCCCCGGCGAGGTTCAGCGGATGCACCTCGCGGCGGGCCTCGACGGCGTCCACCAGGGACTGGATCGCCTCCAACACCGGCCGTCCGGCACGCATCCGGCCGGTCGCCTCCGCCCCCAGGGTCGGCCGGAACTGGTAGGAGTATCCGTAGCTCGGCACGACCCGCTGGAGCACATGTTCCTCGGCGAGCAGGAGCACCGCCGCGTTGGTGACTCCTCCGTCGGGGGCGACCAGTCGCAGGGCCTCCAGCAGTGCACGATCACCGAGGTCAACGAGATGGTCCCGGCCGCTCGACGTCAGCAGGCGGCGGAGCCTGGCGAGCTCGACCGGGCTGAGATCGGTGATACCGACGCCGGAGACGTCCGCCGACCAGTCCACCTGGCCTCGGGCGATCATCACCTCGCGCTGCTGGTCGGGTGGGAACGGCAGGCACTCCTTCCCCAGGCGGCGTGTGGCGAGACCCGCGGCGTTGCTGTGCGGGAGCACCCCGGGCGGAACGCTGAGCAGGAGCAGCCGGGCACCATCGACGGTCTTCTCCCTGACGAAGGGAGTGATGTGCGGCCTCGTACGGTCGAACACGCCTTTGCGGATCTGATCGGCGGTGTAACCGGCCGGGACCCCGCGCAGCGCGTCCGCCCGCCTACGGGCCTTGTCGTCGACCCCCAGCACCACCGTGCCACCCGAGGCATTGGCGAAGCAGACCAGGGCGTCGGCCAGCAGATTGAGCGTCGCCTTCGGCGACTCCGCCACAAGCTTGAAGTCGAGCGTATCCGTCTCCAGAGCGTCCGCGGTGACGCCCTGGCCGAGCGCCTGCAGGGCCGTTTCCACCTCATCCGGGATCACTCAACTGAGGGTAACTGAGAAGTGGCATCTGAACAACACTTCTCAGTTGGTCTCGATATCCGGTCCCGTGCCCGGACGAAGAACGAGAACCGGGCCCTTCTGACCACGTTCAGGCCGCCTCGCCGGTGGCGAGGTCCGCCGGACCGGGCCGGTGGTCGTCCGGAGGGGCCGCCGGGCCTCCCGCGGGAGCGGGGAGCGACCGTTCGACCCGGTCGCGGCCGTGCCGCTTGGCCTCGTACAGCGCCGCGTCGGCGGCCCTGAGCAGGTCCTCCGTGCTCCCTCCCGGGGCGAGCCCGGCCACGCCTGCACTGAAGGTGACCGTGAGCGACCGGCCGTCCACGTCGATCACGGTGCGGCCCACCCGTTCATGCAGCCGCTCGACCAGCCGCCAGGCGGGCTCCTCCGCCACGCCCGGCAGCAGCAGGACGAACTCCTCGCCCCCGTAGCGGGCGACCACGTCGCCCTGCCGTACGGCGCCGGCGAGCAGGCGGGCGAGGTGGACGAGCACGGTGTCCCCGCCGCCGTGCCCGTAGGTGTCGTTGACCCGCTTGAAGTGGTCCACGTCGATGATCGCCAGGCTGAGCGGTGTGCCCTCCTCGGCGGCCCGCGCCGCCTCGCGCTCCAGCGCCTCCGCCAGGTGGCGGCGGTTGTGCAGCCCGGTCAGCGAGTCCCGCGCGGCCTGCTCGGCGAGGTCCGCGCGGAGCGCCTCGATCGTGCGCAACTGCTCGCGCAGTCGTACGGCGGTCTCCTCCGCCTCGCGCCGCCGCCGGTTGAGCTCGGTGATGTCGTGGCCGACCAGCGCCCAGCCGATGCACTCGCCGCGGCGGTCCCGCAGCACGCTGATCCGCACCCGCATGTCGACGCCCCGGCCCAGGACGTCCACCAGGATCTGCTCGGTGCCGGAGTCCTCGGTGAGCACGAAGTCCGGTCCCAGGACGTCGGTCAGCGGCAGTCCGGCCGGCTCCTCCGGCAGATCCGGTACGGCCTTGCGGAGCAGGTCGCGGCAGGCCGCGTTGAGGGTGAGGAACCGGCCCGACCGGTCGATCACGGCCACCGCGTCGATGAGCGAGTCGAAGATCTGCCCGTGCCCCACCTGGATCTGCTCCGGCAGCGACCGGACCAGCGCGCCGTAGGCGATGAGCACCGTGACGCCGAGCCCGATCGCGGTCAGGTCCACGGTGCGGACGGGCAGCGACATGCCGACGGCGTTGACCAGGATCGGCGGCGCGAACGCGGCCAGCGTCCAGCCGTACAGCTGCCGCCGACCCCGGGGAGCCCGCAGCCGCGCCCGGATCACCAGGAGCAGGCTGACCGAGAGCAGGGCGTAGACGTAGGCCGCGCCGCCCCAGGCGGCCGGTCCCGGGACGGCGACGAGCGTGCCCCCGAGGCCGGCCGGGTCGAGACCGGTGAAGAACAGGCGGTGCCGGGGATTGGTCGCCAGCAGGAGCAACTCCGCCACGGGATGGACCGCCAAGGCCAGCACGGCACGGCGGGAGACCCGCCAGGCGCGGTTCGCCACGATCTTGGACAGGCAGAACACGGAGGCAACCACGACGGCCGAGACCAGTGGCGACGCGGCCGCGACCGGCCACACGACGGCCGGATCGCGTGCCAGGAGGTGGACCAGGTTCAGCACGGACAGCACGGCGACGCCCGCCGCCATGAAGGCGTTCACGCCGGAGAGCGGGCTCCGTCTCCGCCCCCACCGGTGGACGGCGGCCAGGACGGCGGAGATCACGGCCGAGAGCGCGAACGCGCAGGCGAGGGCCGTCACCATGGCACCGTCTCCCATCTCCCGGCATACGTCACGGCTCCCCATCGGCGTGCGGAACGCCGAGCTGAGCCGTGCCGGGCCGGAGACCGGGGAGGCTCCGGCGGTGACGTTTGACAGCACCCTGCGTGGTGGCGGATGGTTGTTCGTATAGAGGACGCTTATGTCCGATAAACGGACGAACTTGGGAGAAGCGCATGCCGTACTACCGCGTCGTAGGGGAGGTACCCCGTAAACGGCACGTTCAGTTCCGGCGGCCCGACGGCGGGCTGTACGCCGAGGAGCTGATGGGCGAGGAGGGGTTCTCCAGTGACTCCTCGCTCCTCTACCACCGCCACCTCCCCACCGCGATCGTCAAGGCGGAGGCGGTGGAGCCCGACGAGGCCGCGGTGCTGACGCCCAACCTGCCGCTCTCCCCCCGCCACTTCCGCACCCAGGACCTGCCCGCCGGAGGCGACCTCGTCACCGGCCGCGGCCTGATCGCAGGCAACGCCGACGTCCGCATGTCGTACGCCGCGGCCGAGGCGCCCAGCGGCCTCTACCGCAACTCCATGGGCGACGAGTGCGTCTACGTCGCGAGCGGCCGGGTCGTCTTCGAGTCGACCTACGGCGCCATCGAGGCCGGCGAGGGCGACTACGTGGTGGTCCCGACCGGCACGATCCACCGCTGGGTGCCCCGCGGCCGGGTGACGGCCTTCGTCATCGAGGCGTCCGGGCACATCCGCCCGCCCAAGCGCTACCTGTCGAAGTACGGCCAGTTCCTGGAGCACGCCCCCTACTGCGAGCGCGACCTGCGCACCCCGGCCGAGCCGCTGACCGCCGAGGGCGAGGACGTCCCGGTGCTGGTCCGCACGCGCGGCGGGCTGACCCGGCTGGTCTACCGCAACCACCCCTTCGACGTGGTCGGCTGGGACGGCTGCCTGTACCCCTACGCGTTCAACATCAACGACTTCGAGCCGATCGTGAAGGCCATCCACGCCCCGCCGCCGGTCCACCAGACCTTCGAGGGCCCGAACTTCGTGATCTGCTCCTTCTGCCCGCGCCCGCTTGATTTCGATCCGATCGCTGTCCCCATTCCGTATAACCACCACAACGTCGACTCCGACGAGCTGATGTTCTACGCGGGCGGCGACTACACCGCGCGCAAGGGCTCCGGCATCGACGTCGGCTCGGTCTCGCTGCACCCCGCCGGGTTCACCCACGGCCCGCAGCCGGGTGCCGTCGAGGCCGTCCTGGAGGCGGTGCGGCAAGGGCACACCCGCACCAACGAGCTGGCCGTGATGGTCGACACCTTCCGCCCGCTCGACCTGGGCCCGGCCGGCTCTCGGTCGAGGACCCCGCCTACGCCTGGACGTGGTCGCGGTGAACCTCTTCCACGACCTCGTCGACGACGCCGGGCTGTTCCCGCCCACCGCGCTGCCGATGGACCAGGCGCTGGCGCGGCACCGGGCCGACCTGGAACGGCGCAGCCCGGTGCTCACCCACCGCTTCCTCTGCCCGGCCAGCCGCCTGCCGGTGCTCCGCGTCCACCTGGAGGAGACGCCCCTGCCGCTCCGGCTCGGGCTGATCCTCGACACCGAGGAGCCTCCGCCGCTCGACGGCCTGGAGGTCGAGCTGGTCGAGATGCCGGGCGCGCGCTTCACGACGCCCGCCGGGCGGGTCGAGCTGCCGGGCGGGCGGCCCCCGCTGGAGACGGTGGGCTCGGCGGCCCGCCGGTTCGTCGAGGTCACGCCCGCCCAGCTGCCCGTGCACCTGCCCGAGGGGGTCGGGCTGAAGGTCCGCTGCGGCGGCCCGGAGCCCGAGGACTTCCCCAGCGCCCACGACCTGGGCGCCTTCATCGCCCACTGCGTCCGCAGCGGCACCCCCTTCAAGGCCACGGCCGGGCTGCACCACGCGGTCCGGCACTTCGACCCGGCGCTCGGCGCCGACCGGCACGGCTTCGTCAACCTGGTCCTGGCGGTCTGCGCGGCGGTCGAGGGCCGCGACCCGGTGCCGGTGCTGAAGCTGACCGACGTGGGCGAGCTGGTACGGCAGGCGCGGGCCGTGCCGGACGACGCCGCCCGGCGGGCCCGGGAGCTGCTGGTGTCGTACGGCTCGTGCAACACGGCCACCCCGATCGAGGACCTGCTGGCCCTCGACCTGATCGAACCCGAGTCCGGGACCGGGACCGGGATCCGACCCGCGAAGGAGAACGCGTGACGGCCGCAACCCCCTGGGGCCTCGACCACCTGCCCTACGGGGTCTTCTCCCGGGCCGACCGGCCCGGCGAGACCCCCCGCGTCGGCGTCCGGTACGGCGACCACGTGCTGGACCTGGCCGAGGCGCTGCACGACGAGGTGTTCGCCACCGGCTCGCTCAACGCCTTCCTGGCCAGGGGCGCGGCGGCCTGGCGCGACACCCGGGCGCTGATCCGCAGCAAGCTGGCCACCGACCCGGTCGCCGCCGGGCTCCACCTGGTCCCGCTCGACCGGGTGGAGCTGCACCTGCCGATCGAGGTGGCCGACTACGTCGACTTCTACTGCTCGCTGGAGCACGCCTCCAACCTCGGCCGGATGTTCCGGCCCGACGAGGAGCCGCTGAAGCCCAACTGGCGGCACCTGCCGGTCGGCTACCACGGCCGGGCCGGGACCGTCGTCGCCTCCGGCACCCCGGTCGTCCGCCCGTCCGGGCAGCGCGGCGCCGGGGTCTTCGGCCCCTCGGCGAAGCTGGACATCGAGGCGGAGCTCGGCTTCGTCGTCGGCGCGCCCACCGCGCTGGGCGAGCGGCCGGGCCGGTTCGCCGACCACGTCTTCGGGGTGACGCTCGTCAACGACTGGAGCGCCCGCGACATCCAGGCGTGGGAGTACGTCCCGCTCGGGCCCTTTCTCGGTAAATCCTTCGCCACCTCGATCTCTCCGTGGATCACGCCGCTGGAGGCCCTGGCCGGGGCCCGCGTGCCGGGGCGCGAGCAGGATCCCGAGCCGCTGGACTACCTGCGGCGCGCCGAGGACTGGGGGCTCGACCTGACCCTGGAGGTGCGGCTGAACGGGGAGGTCGTCTCCCGCCCGCCGTACCGGGGGATGTACTGGACGCCCGACCAGATGCTCGCCCACATGGCCGTCAACGGCGCGTCTCTGCGGGTCGGCGACCTGTTCGCCAGCGGTACGGTCTCCGGCCCCGAGGCGGGTCAGCGGGGGTCGCTGATCGAGCTCACCTGGAACGGGAGCGAGCCGGTCAAGCTCTCCGACGGGTCGGTCCGGGCCTTCCTGGAGGACGGCGACACGGTCTCCATCACCGCCACCGCGCCGGGCCCGGAGGGGGGTCTGATCACCCTCGGAGAGGTGTCCGGAACCATCCTGCCCGCCCGATAAGCGGCGCTTATCACTCAGCGTGCTCGAACGGTCACCTGCCGCTACTCTTGGCAGCCGACCGTCCACGCACTCCAAAGGCAGGAACCGATGCGGCGCGCCGCGGCCCCTCTCCCCCTCCTCATCCTCGCGCTCCTGGCGCTCCCCGCCCTCCTGGCGGCGGGATGCTCTTGGTTCACCGGTGACGACGAGCCCGGGGAGAAGGCCGCGGCGCCCTCCATCACGATCGACCCGGCGCCCGGCGGCCGGCAGGTGCCGACCGGCCGGGGCCTGACCGTCCACACCACGACGGGCACGCTGACCGCGGTGGCCGCCTACGCGGGCGGCGCCCCGGTCCCGGGCCGCTTCGACCCCGGCCGGACCGTCTGGCGCTCCGACCACGCCCTGGTCCCCGGCCAGGACTACGCCGTGAGCGCCACCGCGGCGGGTCCCGGCGGCGCCCGGGCGAGCGCCACCGGCACCTTCCGCACGTTCACCCCCGCCAAGACCTTCAAGGTCGCGGCGGTCACGCCGTCGCCCGGTGAGACGGTCGGCGTCGGCATGCCGATCATCGTCGACTTCGACACCCCGGTGAAGGACCGGCTCTCCGTCGAGCGCGCCCTGGAGGTGCGCACCGGCACATCGGTCGAGGGCGCCTGGCACTGGGCGGGCGACACCCGGGTGATCTACCGTCCCCGGGAGTACTGGCCGGCCGGGCTGAAGGTCGACTTCGTCGCCCACCTGTCCGGGGTCCGCGCCGCCAAGGACGTCTACGGCACCTCCGACCACGGCGTGCGGTTCAGCGTCGGCCGCCGGCAGACCAGCGCCATCGACACCCGGACTCACCGGATGACGGTCCAGCGCGACGGGAAGGTCGTCCAGCGGATGGCCATCAGCGCGGGCATGGCCACGACCAGGGAGTACACCACGACGAGCGGCGTCCACCTGACCATGGACAAGGCCAACCCGGTCCGCATGATCTCACCGAACCGGAGCAAGGGCGACCCGGGCTACTACGACGTCATGATCGGCCACGCCGTGCGCATCTCCAACAGCGGCGAGTACGTCCACGCCAAGGACAACGTCTGGGCCCAGGGCCGGGTCAACGTCAGCCACGGGTGCGTCAACGCCCGCCCCGACCAGGCCGCCTGGTTCTACGCCAACTCCCTGCGCGGCGACCCCGTCGTCATCCGCGGCACCGACCGCGAACTGGAGTGGGACAACGGCTGGGGCTACTGGCAGCTCTCCTGGGCCGAATGGCTGGCGGGCAGCGCCCTCCACGACGACCTCGTGCGCGACTCCGGCGAGGAGCAGGGCGACACCCTCCGCCGCAGCCTCTGACCGTTCCCCGCACGGCCCCGGCGCGGCACGGCCTTCCCGCACAGTCCCGGCACGGCAGCGCATCCGTACGGCCGGCCGTACGGATCCTGACAGCGCGGTCGGCGGCGACATACGGTGGAAGCGAGAACCCGCCGGACACCGGAGCCGTTGGCAGGGCAGGAGGGCCGGAACATGGATGATTGGCTCATCTGGTTGATCCTCGCCGTGGTGCTGGGCGTCGCCGAGATCTTCACCCTGACCACCGCGCTCGGCCTGCTCGGCGGGGCGGCCCTGTTCGCCTCCGCCACGGCCCTCCTCGGGCTCCCGGTCCCGCTGCAGCTGATCGCCTTCGCCGGCTCCCTCGTGGCCGGGGTGGTCCTGATCCGTCCCGTCGCCAGACGGCACCTGAGGCCGCCCCCACCGGACCAGCGGTTCGGCGTCCAGGCCCTCGTCGGGAAGACCGCCTACGTGACCCGCGAGGTGACCGGCCGGGACGGCCGGGTCCAGATCGGCGGCGAGGAGTGGTCGGCCAGGGCCTACGACGAGACGCTGGTGATCCCGGCCGGCGCCTCCGTCGACGTCATAGAGATCGAGGGCGCGACCGCGCTCGTCTACCCCAGGGAGTGGTGACACATGGACCCGCTGCTGATCGTCGGCGTGCTCATCGTCCTGTTCGCGGTGTTCACCGTCACGAAGTCGGTGCGGATCGTGCCCCAGGCGCGGGCCAGGAACGTCGAACGGCTCGGCCGTTACCACACCACCCTCAAACCCGGTCTCAACTTCGTGATCCCGTACATCGACCGGGTCTATCCGATGATCGACCTGCGCGAGCAGGTCGTCTCCTTCCAGCCCCAGCCGGTGATCACCGAGGACAACCTCGTCGTCGAGATCGACACCGTGCTGTACTTCCAGGTCACCGACCCGCGCGCGGCGGCCTACGAGATCGCCAACTACATCCAGGCGATCGAGCAGCTCACGGTGACCACGCTGCGCAACGTCATCGGCTCGATGGACCTGGAGATGACGCTCACCTCCCGCGACACGATCAACAGCCAGCTGCGGGGCGTGCTGGACGAGGCGACCGGCAAGTGGGGCATCCGGGTCAACCGGGTCGAGATCAAGGCCATCGACCCGCCGAAGAGCATCAAGGACGCGATGGAGAAGCAGATGCGCGCCGAGCGGGACAAGCGCGCCGCCATCCTCACCGCCGAGGGCCAGCGCCAGTCCCAGATCCTCACCGCGGAGGGCGACAAGCAGAGCGCCGTCCTGCGCGCCGAGGGCGAGCGCAGCGCCGCCATCCTCAAGGCGCAGGGCCAGTCCCAGGCCATCGACGAGGTCTTCCAGGCCGTGCACCGCAACGACCCCGACCCCAAGCTGCTGGCCTACCAGTACCTCCAGGTGCTGCCGGAGCTGGCCAAGGGCGAGGGCAACACCTTCTGGGTCATCCCCGGTGAGGTCACCTCCGCGCTGCAGAACGTCTCCCGGGCGTTCACCGAGGCGCTGCCCGCCTCCCCCGCCACCCGCGAGGCGCCGCGGCGCGACGGCGGGACCGGGCGGCGGGAC
>NZ_CDRNDK010000073.1:0-19152 GCF_977012225.1 Planomonospora algeriensis
CCTCGACTCGGTCCGGGAGCGCCTGGCCTGGGAGCCAGCCGCGCCGCCGCGGCCCCCACCGCGACCGGTTGGTGGAGTTCACCCTGCGCGAGGCCGAGCAGGTCGGGGTCACCGGTCTCGGCGCCCTCGCCCGCCACGGCCGCGCCCTGCTGCCCGCGCAGGTCGGCGACGCCGCGGGCCGTACGGAATCCGGCACGGGAACGGGAACGGGGACGGGTGCCGGCGCAGGAACGGCCGCCGGGCTGCTGGCCCCGCTGCTGCCCGTGCCGCTCGACCACGTGCTGCTCCAGGCCGACCTGACCGCGGTGGCGCCGGGTCCGCTCACCGGCGAGCTGAGCCGCTGGCTGGCGCTCGCCGCCGACGTGGAGTCCACCGGCGGCGCGACGGTCTACCGGTTCGGCGAGCACTCGATCCGGCGGGCGCTGGACGCCGGGCAGGGCGCCGACGAGATGCTGGCCATGCTGGAGCGGCACTCGACCACGCCGGTCCCGCAGCCGCTCGCCTACCTGGTCACCGACGTGGCCCGCCGCCACGGCCGCATGCGGGTCGGTACGGCCAGCTCCTACGTGCGCTGCGACGACCCCTCCGCGCTCGACGAGGTGATGGCCGACCGGCGCGCCGCCCCGCTGCGGCTGCGCCGCCTGGCGCCCACCGTGATCGCGTCCAAGACCGCACGGGCGACCCTGGTCGACTCGCTGCGCGCGATGGGCTACGCCCCGGTGGCCGAGTCCCTGGAGGGTGACGTGATCATCACCCGGCTGGACGTGCGCAGGACCGAGGGCCCGCCGCAGTTCCGCGTCCCGGCCGCGGCCGCCGGCCCGGAGCCGAGGTGATCACGGCCGCCGTCCGCGCGGTGCGGGCCGGGGACGCCGCCCACCGGGCCCGCCGCAAGCCCGCGGCCGCCCCCGACGGGCAGGTGCCCCGATCCCCCGCGACCGCCACGATCGGCGCCCTGCGCGAGGCCATCCGGCAGGGGTCGCAGGTCTGGATCGGCTACCTCGACTCGCAGGGCAACGCCACCAGCCGCATCCTCGAACCCGCCCGCATGGAGGGCGGCTACCTCACCGCCTACGACGAGACGCGGGCGGCCGTCCACCGCTTCGCCCTGCACCGCATCACCGGGGTGGCCGACATCCAGCCGTAGGCCGGGGCCGCCTCCGGGTTCCGGGTCCGGGGCCGGGTGCGACCCCGGACCGCCTCCGGGTTCCGGATGCGGCCCCGGCCCACGGCGGCCCGGCGGGGGAGGTGTCCGTCCCGGCATCCTTACGCCCGTTCCGTCCCAATCGTGATATCTGTTGACTCAGACCGTTCTTAGAGGTGAGGCGAGTTCCCCCGTGAGCAGTGGCACCCCCGAAGGCCCCAGCCCCAACCCGGGCGACTGGAAGAGCCCCTACAGCACGGGCCCCGGCCACACCCCGGGGTACGGCGGGCAGCCTCACGGCCACGACCGGCAGGATCACGGCACGCTCCACGACCCCTACGGTCAGGCCGGTCACGGGCAGGGCCACGGCTCCCAGGCGTACGGGTCCCCCGGCTACGACCCGGGTCACGGAGCCTCGGCGTACGATCCCGGCCACGGAGCCCCGGGGCACGGCGGCCCGTACGATCCCGGCTACGGATCCCAGGGCTACGGGACTACGGCGTACGACCCCGGCTACGGATCCCAGGGCTACGGGGCTCCGGGGCACGGCGGCCCGTACGGCCCCCGGCCGCGCCACGACGTCGAGGGCGTCAGAACGCACGCGATCATCGCGCTGGTCGTCAGCATCACGCTGGCGATGAGCTGTTTCGTCAGCCTCGGCGGCATCATCGGGACGATCCTGTCGGGGATCGCGCTCAACAGGATCGAGACCGACACCGCCTACGCCAGGAAGCTGCTCGGCTGGACCTGGATCGGCATCGGCGCCAACTTCGGGCTGCTCCTGCTGGGTCTGGTCGCCGTGTTCGCCACGGCCGCCGGCGCCTGACCCGACCGGAGTCCGCCCGTTTCGGGACTGCGGAGGCGTCATCCGGCGTTGGATAGGCGGTAGCCGTACACGAGGGAGAAGTCTGTGGCCGACGGCCCGCTGATCGTCCAGTCCGACAAGACGCTTCTACTGGAAGTCGACCATGAACAGGCCGACGCGTGCCGGAAGGCGATCGCGCCGTTCGCCGAGCTGGAGCGCGCACCCGAGCACGTGCACACCTACCGGGTGACCCCGCTGGCGCTGTGGAACGCGCGGGCCGCGGGGCACGACGCCGAGCAGGTGATCGACGCGCTGATCACCCACAGCCGCTACCCGGTGCCGCACGCGCTGCTGGTGGACATCGCCGAGACCATGGCGCGCTACGGCCGGCTCCGGCTGGAGAAGCACCCCGTGCACGGCTCATCCTGACCAGCACCGACCGGGCCGTGCTGGAGGAGGTGCTGCGCTCCAAGAAGATCCAGCCGCTGCTGGGCGAGCGGCTGGACGGCGACGGCGGCGACGCCGTGGCGGTCCACCCGAGCGAGCGCGGCAACATCAAGCAGCTCCTGCTCAAGCTGGGCTGGCCGGCCGAGGACCTCGCCGGCTACGTCGACGGCGAGCACCACCCGATCACGCTCACCGAGGACGGCTGGGAGCTGCGCCCGTACCAGCAGGAGGCGGCCGAGGCGTTCTGGCACGGCGGCTCGGGCGTGGTCGTGCTGCCCTGCGGCGCGGGCAAGACGATCGTGGGCGCGGCGGCGATGGCGCACGCCAGTGCCACCACGCTGATCCTGGTGACGAACACGGTCTCGGCTCACCAGTGGAAGCAGGAGCTGATCAAGCGGACGTCGCTGACCGAGGACGAGATCGGCGAGTACACCGGGACCAAGAAGGAGATCCGCCCGGTCACCATCGCCACCTACCAGGTGATGACGACGCGGCGGCAGGGCGTCTACCGGCACCTGGAGCTGTTCGACGCCCGCGACTGGGGGCTGGTCATCTACGACGAGGTGCACCTGCTGCCCGCGCCGATCTTCCGGATGACCGCCGACCTGCAGGCCAGGCGGCGGGTCGGGCTGACCGCGACGCTGGTGCGCGAGGACGGCAGGGAGGGCGACGTGTTCTCCCTGATCGGCCCCAAGCGCTACGACGCGCCGTGGAAGGACATGGAGAACCAGGGCTGGATCGCCCCGGCGGACTGCGTCGAGGTCCGGGTGACGCTCACCGACGACGAGCGGCTCGCCTACGCGATGGCCGACGCCGAGGAGCGCTACCGGTTCTGCGCCACCACGCCGTCCAAGACCCGTGTGACCGAGGCGCTGGTGAACCGGCACCCGGACGAGCAGGTGCTGGTCATCGGGCAGTACATCGATCAGCTCGACGAGCTCGGCGAGCACCTGGGCGCTCCGGTGATCAAGGGGGACACCAAGGTCAAGGAGCGGGAGCGGCTCTTCCAGGCCTTCCGCGACCGGGAGATCCGGGTCCTGGTGGTGTCCAAGGTCGCCAACTTCTCCATCGACCTGCCGGAGGCGTCGGTGGCCGTCCAGGTGTCGGGGACGTTCGGCTCGCGCCAGGAGGAGGCCCAGCGGCTCGGCCGGGTGCTGCGGCCCAAGTCGGGCGGGGGCGGGGCCAGGTTCTACTCGGTGGTCAGCCGGGACACCGTCGACCAGGAGTTCGCCGCGCACCGGCAGCGGTTCCTGGCCGAGCAGGGGTACGCCTACCAGATCATCGACGCGGACGACGTGCTCGCCGGCGACTGAGATCGCGCCGGCGAGCACCGCATGGCCTCTGTCAGATCCACGAAAGCCCGCGGGTCTTCGACAAAGGAACCACCCCCTCCTTGGACCGCGACAAACAGTGGCGGCATACCCCGTATTCTGCACGCTTCACCAGATTTGCCTACCTTTTTGGCGCGTCGCGGAGAAATGACAGACGGTCACTGAATAGTCACCTACTGCGCTTTTCTCCGGTGAAGCGTGCGCCTTTTCACGAATCCCGTTCGGCCGTGGTGGCATCGGCGCGGGCGATGGGATTCCCGCACCGCACCGCACCGGGCCTCCGGTCGGCGGACGAGGAGCCCGCGCCCGCACGTCACGGCGTGCCGTCCGGTCCCCCGGGCGCGGAAACAATCCTTTTGAGCGCCGTCCGGCCCCTCGGTAAGCTAGTCGATTCGCTGCCTGATGACCACCACCTCCGTTTACCGAATGCGAGGCGCTTTCCGCATGCCTGCCGAACGACTGCTCTCCGGCACCGAGACCGGCCCTTCCCCGGACGATCCACCCTCCCCCGGCCCTTCCTCCGCCGACCCTTCCGGCGCCCGCCCCGCCCCCGGCCCTGCCGACGAGGCGTCCGGCGACACGACCGACGAGGCGGCCGACGAGGCGGCCGACGAGGCGGCCGCGGCCCGGATCCTCGCCGCCGAGCGCGAGCACCTGGCCGTCTCCCGGGCCGCCCTGCGCGCGATGCGCGAGCACGCGCAGTCCCTGTCCTCGGACGCCGCCGGAGACTGGGTCTCCCAGCAGATCCTGCAGGCGCTGCTGGACCAGCGGGTGGCCGCGCTCGCCGACCACTCCGGCACCCCGCTCTTCTTCGGCCGCCTCGACCGCTCCGCCGACGACGACCTGCCGGGCACCGTCCACGTCGGGCGCAGGCACGTCCACGACGACCGCAGCCGCCCCCTGGTCGTCGACTGGCGGGCCCCGATCTCCCGGGCGTTCTACCAGGCCAGCCCGTCCGACCCGATGGGCGTCTCCCGCCGCCGCCGGTTCGGCTACCACGGCGGAGAGCTCACCGCCTTCGAGGACGAGCGGCTCGACCAGGGGGAAGTGCTCCGGCAGTCGAAGATCCTCACCGAGGAGATCGAGCGGCCCCGCTCCGGCCCGATGCGCGACATCGTCGCGACCATCCAGCCCGACCAGGACGAGATCGTCCGCTCCGAGCTGACCCGGACCGTGTGCGTCCAGGGCGCCCCCGGCACCGGGAAGACCGCCGTCGGCCTGCACCGCGCCGCCTACCTGCTCTTCACCCACCGGGAGAAGCTCGCCCGGTCCGGCGTGATGATCGTCGGACCCAACCGGGCCTTCCTGTCCTACATCTCCTCGGTGCTCCCCGCCCTGGGCGAGGTCAAGGTCGACCAGACCACGGTCGCCGGGATGCTGGGCGACCACGCCGCCCCGGAGGACCCCGCGGTGGCCGCGGTCAAGGGCGACGCCCGGATGGTGCCGGTGCTGCGGCGGGCGCTGTGGGCGCACATCGTCAAGCCGGCCGAGGGCCTGCTGTACACCCGGGGGATCAACCGCTACCGGGTGGCCGACCACGAGGTCCGTGAGATCGTCGCCGCCCTGCGCGGCACCACCCGCTACAACCCCGGCCGCGCGACCCTCGCCCAGCGCCTGGCCCACCTGGTGCTGGTCCGGATGGAGCAGCGCGGCGAGTCCCCCGACGACCGGGTGCAGGACGCCGTCGCCCGCTCCAAGCCGGTCAAGCAGCTGGTGGAGCAGGTCTGGCCCAAACTCACCCCCCAGCAGGTCCTGCACCGGCTGCTGAGCGACCCCGCGTTCCTGGCCGCCTCGGCCAAGGCCGACCTCACCCCGGACGAGCAGGCCGCGCTGCTGTGGGCCAGGCCGCCCAAGTCGTTCCGCTCGGCGAAGTGGTCGGCGGCCGACAGCGCGCTGCTGGACGAGCTCGGCGACCTGATGGAGCGCACCCCGTCCCTCGGCCACCTGGTCGTGGACGAGGCCCAGGACCTGTCGGCGATGCAGCTGCGCGCCCTGGGGCGGCGGTGCCGTACGGGGTCGGCCACCGTCCTGGGCGACCTCGCCCAGGGCACCACTCCGTGGTCGGCGCGCTCCTGGACCGAGGTCCTGGACCACCTCGGCTTCCCGCCGGACGACGGAGAGGACGGCGCGGGCGGCGGAGGAGCGGTGACCGAGCTGACCCTCGGCTTCCGCGTCCCCCGCGAGGTCCTGGACTACGCCGCCCGCCTGCTGCCCTCCGTCGCCCCCGGCCTGGCCGCGCCCCGCTCGCTCCGTCCCGGAGCGGGCTCCCTGTCCGTACGGCCCGCGCCCGACCCGGCCGCGTCCCTGGCGGAGGCCGCCGCGCAGGCGCTCGCCCGGGAGGGATCGATCGGCGTCATCGTCGCCGACGCCTGGGTCTCCGCCGCCTCCGAGGCGCTGTCCCGGTTCGACCACCGTGTGCTGGCTCCCGACTCCGTCGAGGAGCACCGCCTCCTGGTCGTGCCCGCCGGCCTGGCCAAGGGCCTGGAGTACGACCACGTCATCGTGGTCGAGCCGGCCGACATCGTGGAGGCCGAACCCCGGGGCCTGGCCAGGCTGTACGTGGTGCTGACCCGCGCGGTCACGTCCCTGACGGTGCTGCACGCCAGGGATCTGCCGCCCCAGCTGACCGGCTGACCGGCGACCTCACCGGGGCTGGTAACTTCCCGGCCATGGACGTGACCATCCGGTACGGGCGGATCGAGGACGTGGAGGCGCTGCTGGCCTTCTGGCGCGTGGCCGCGGAGGGGACGGACCGGCACGACGACCCGGCCAAGGTCACGGCGCTCATCGAGCGCGACCCCGAGGCCGTGCTCATCGCCGAGGTGGACGGGGAGACGGCCGGCACGCTGATCGCGGGGTGGGACGGCTGGCGGGCCCATCTCTACCGGCTGGCGGTGGCTCCCGCCCGGCGGCGGCAGGGCGTCGGGAGCGCGCTGATCCGGGCGGCCGAGGAGCGCTTCGCGGCGTTCGGTGCCTTCCGGGCCGACGCGATGGTCCTGCACGACAACGAGCTCGCCCACCACGCCTGGAGCGCCGCCGGCTACGCACCCCAGCCGCAGTGGGCTCGCTGGGTCAAGCCTCTGACGTGACCTCGCCCGGGTCTCCGGCCCGTCCCCTGCCCTGCCCCGGTCCGCCCCCGGCGCGGGCCCGGTCCGCCCCTGGCGGATCGCGGGACGCGAGCCGGGCGCACGGGACTCAGACCGAGCCGTGCGGAACGCAAGCCGGGACGTGCGGGAAGGGGCGGGAAAAGGAAAGGGCCGGTCCCGTGCGGGACCGGCCTCTTCTTCGAGCAGGCGCCGGACTAGAAGTCCATGTCGCCGCCGCCCGGCATGCCGCCGGCCGGAGCGGGGTTCTTCTCGGGCTTCTCAGCGATGACGGCCTCGGTGGTGAGGAACAGCGCCGCGATGGACGCCGCGTTCTGCAGCGCGGAACGGGTCACCTTGGCCGGGTCGATGATGCCCGACTCGAACATGTTGACGTAGTCGCCGGTGGCGGCGTTCAGGCCCTCACCCGGGGTGAGGTTGCGCACCTTCTCCACCACGACGCCGCCCTCGAGGCCGGCGTTGACGGCGATCTGCTTCAGCGGCTCCTCGAGCGCCTTGCGGACGATCGCGGCGCCGGTGGCCTCGTCACCGAGCAGCTCGAGCTTGTCGAACGCCTTGGCGCCGGCCTGCAGCAGCGCCACGCCACCGCCGGGGACGATGCCCTCCTCGACGGCCGCCTTGGCGTTGCGCACGGCGTCCTCGATGCGGTGCTTGCGCTCCTTGAGCTCGACCTCGGTCGCCGCGCCGGCCTTGATGACGGCGACGCCGCCGGCCAGCTTGGCGAGGCGCTCCTGGAGCTTCTCGCGGTCGTAGTCGGAGTCGGTGTTCTCGATCTCGGCGCGGATCTGGTTGACCCGGCCGGCGATCTGCTCGGCGTCACCGGCACCGTCGACGATGGTGGTCTCGTCCTTGGTGATGATGACCTGGCGGGCGCGGCCGAGCTGCTCCAGCGCGGTGGACTCGAGCTTGAGGCCGAGGTCCTCGCTGATGACCTGGGCGCCGGTCAGGACGCCGATGTCGCCCAGCATCGCCTTGCGGCGGTCACCGAAGCCCGGGGCCTTGACGGCGACCGAGCGGAACAGGCCGCGGATCTTGTTGACGACCAGGGTGGCCAGGGCCTCGCCCTCGACGTCCTCGGCGATGATCAGCAGCGGCTTGCCGGCCTGCACGACCTTGTCGAGGACCGGGAGCAGGTCCTTGTTGGCGGAGACCTTGGAGTTGACGACGAGGATGTACGGGTCGTCGAGGACGGCCTCCATACGCTCCGGGTCGGTCACGAAGTAGGGCGAGATGTAACCCTTGTCGAAGCGCATGCCCTCGGTGAGCTCGAGCTCCAGGCCGAAGGTGTTGCTCTCCTCGACGGTGATGACGCCTTCCTTGCCGACCTTGTCCATCGCCTCGGCGATCATCTCGCCGATCTGCGGGTCGCCCGCGGAGATGGAGGCCGTGGAGGCGATCTGCGCCTTCGTCTCCACGTCCTTGGCCAGCTTGGAGAGCTCCTCCGAGACGCGCTCGACGGCGGCCTCGATGCCCTTCTTCAGGGCCATCGGGTTGGCGCCGGCGGCGACGTTGCGCAGGCCCTCGCGGACCAGCGCCTGGGCGAGCACGGTGGCGGTGGTGGTGCCGTCACCCGCGACGTCGTCGGTCTTCTTGGCGACTTCCTTGACGAGCTCGGCCCCGATCTTCTCCCACGGGTCCTCGAGCTCGATCTCCTTGGCGATGGAGACACCGTCGTTGGTGATCGTGGGGGCGCCCCACTTCTTCTCCAGAACGACGTTACGGCCCTTGGGGCCGAGGGTCACCTTCACGGCGTCCGCGAGCTGGTTCATACCACGCTCGAGACCGCGCCGGGCGTCCTCGTCAAACGCGATCATCTTGGCTGCCATACGGCTAGACCTCCCAAACACAGGGTGGCGTGCACCGGATCGAGCCGACGCCCGCGACGGCATGTGGACCCGCGACTCCGTTCGGCGGGTCCCATCGTCTCGATCCAGGGTTGGCACTCTCAAACAGAGAGTGCCAACGAACTGTTTAGCACTCTACCCTGTCGAGTGCAAGCTACGCCGCCCTGAGCTGGGCTCCGCCCAGGGCGAAGACGCCGGCCCGGGACCGGAGCCCAAGCGGACGGCCCCTCGCACCGGCACTCCGGCCGCCCGTCACGCGGGACGGCACCTCGGACGGACCCGACACCGGACGGGCCGGGCGCGGGAACGCGAAGGCCCGGCCCTCCGGAGCATCCGGCGGGCCGGGCCGACATGTGGGGGATCCGCGCGGACCGCACTGCCGCGGGAGTCCCGGCCGTCTCCGGCGAATCCGCCGGCCGACCGCCTCAGACGGTCCGGACGGCCTCCGCCTGCGGGCCCTTCTGCCCCTGAGTGATCTCGAACTCGACCCGCTGGCCTTGCTCGAGCGCACGATAGCCGTCCATCAGGATCGCGGAGTAATGGACGAAAACATCCTTACCACCGTCTACCGCGATGAAGCCGTAGCCCTTGTCCGCGTTGAACCATTTGACGGTGCCCTGCGCCACTTCCGACTCCTCTTACCGGCCTTGAAGACCACGCCCATTCCACTCGCGAAGCCTTCGATCTCCGCGGCGAAGCCCTCGCCCACATCGATCGTCCTCGACCATACCTGTGGGACACCGTAGGGCAACAGAGTCAATCCACTAATCATCCGTTTACTGGCACCTTTGGTGGGAGAACAAGCTTTTGCCCTGTACCGCTTGGTTCAATATTGCATTATTTCCTCACGCCTCAGATATGAACGGGCGCCACAAAGCACGACACCCGCACGCGGCCGGAGCGGCGTACGGGTGTCGTGGAGGCGCCAGAGGCGCCCGGAGCGGCCTGGACGGCCCGAGGGGATCAGCCCCCGGCGACCGCCGGGATGACGGAGACCTGGACCCCGGACGGCGTGGCGGTGTCGAGGTTGTCCGCGAAACGGACGTCCTCTTCTCCCACATAAACGTTGACAAAACGTCGGATCTTGCCCGTTTCATCGAGGATCCGGGCGCCGATGCCGGGGAAGTCCGCGTCGAGCTTCTCCAGAACCTCCCGCAGGGTCGCCCCCTCTCCGCTCACCTCGGCGGCGCCATTGGTGTACGTGCGAAGAATCGTCGGAATCCGCACAGAAACGCTCATAATCCAGTACCTTTCAGGAGTTCTCAGGCGAGGGCGGCACGGAATGCGTCAAGGGACGGCCGGATGACCGCGGCGGGCCGGGCGTGGTCGGCCACCGCGTCGAGGGTCTTGAGCCCCTCCCCGGTGTTGAGGACGACCGTCTCGGCGTCGGGGTCGAGCCTGCCCTCGGCGACCAGTTTGCGGAGCACGCCGACGGTGACGCCGCCCGCGGTCTCGGCGAAGACGCCCTCGGTCCGGGCCAGCAGCCTGATCGCGTCGACGATCTCGGCGTCCGTGACGTCCTCCACCGCGCCGCCGGTGCGCCGGGCGATGTCCAGGACGTACGGACCGTCGGCCGGGTTGCCGATCGCCAGCGACTTGGCGATGGTGTCCGGCTTGACCGGGCGGATCACATCGTGGCCGGCCTTGTAGGCCGCGGAGACGGGCGAGCAGCCCTCGGCCTGCGCGGCGAAGATCTTGTACGGCCGGTCCTCGACGAGGCCGAGGGCGACCAGCTCCTTGAACCCCTTGTCGATCTTCGTCAGCTGGGAGCCGGAGGCCACCGGGACGATGATCTGATCGGGGAGCCGCCAGCCGAGCTGCTCGGCGATCTCGTAGGCCAGCGTCTTGGAGCCCTCCGCGTAGTACGGGCGGAGGTTGACGTTGACGAAGCCCCACCGGTCGCCCAGCTCGTCGCCGATGAGCTCCGAGCAGAAGCGGTTCACGTCGTCGTAGCTGCCGTCGATGGCCACCAGGCGCCCGCCGTACACCGAGGCCATGACGATCTTGGCCTGCTCCAGGTCGGAGGGGATGAACACGCAGGCGTCCAGCCCGGCCCGCGCGCGGCCGCGGTGACCGCGCCCGCGAGGTTGCCGGTGGAGGAGCAGGACAGGGTGTGGAAGCCGAAGTTGCGGGCCGCCTCGACCGCGATGGCCACCACGCGGTCCTTGAAGGAGTGCGTGGGGTTGCCCGAGTCGTCCTTCACGTGCAGGGAGCGCAGGCCCAGCTCGCGGGCGAGGTTGTCGGCCTTGACCAGCTTGGTCCAGCCGGGGGCCATGTTGGGCTTGGAGGCCACGTCCTCCGGGACGGGGAGCAGCGCGCGGTAGCGCCAGATGTTCGCCGGGCCCGCGGCGATCTGCTCGCGGGTGACCCGCGGGAACTCGTAGGCGATCTCCAGGGGGCCGAAACACTCGGTACAGGCGAAGTCCGGACCGAGGGGAGAGCGGGCACCGCATTCGCGACAGGAGAGCGCGACGGCCGGACCGAAGTCCTTGCCGGTCGGGTCCGCGACGCGACCGAGAGCGGTACCGGTGGTTTCAGTGCTTGCGAGCGCCATGAAGCGAGGCCTTTCCCTCATCTTCGTCTGCGACCACCTTGGTCACAGACCGGAATTGGCACCTGTCCCGGCCGACCTCGTCAGATCACGAGTCTTGAACCGGGAGGGTTGCCGGGGCTTCGCAGGGCCGGTCCCTCCACCCCTCTGGATGAGCAATATTCAGTTGTCGAACCTGATGAGCAGGTTGCAAGCACTCTACCCCGGCCGTTCACCGCTTCGGCCATCCGTCTCATTTCCCGAGACGGAACGTGTTAGCCGGCGGACACTCCCGCGAGCCCGCCGGGCCGGGGCGCCCGCGCCGAAGGCTCCCGACCGGGACGCCCGGGCCGGGGTCAGAAGCCGTAAGCGTCGCCCAGCGCGTTCTGGACGTACTTGCGCGCCTGGTGGATGCGGGACTTGGCGGTGCCCAGCGGGATGCCGAGCTGCTCGGCCACCTCGTTGTAGTCGAGCTGGCAGATGTCGCGCAGCACCAGCGCCTGGGCCAGATCGGGCTTGGAGGCCTCCAGCGACTCCATCACGTCGAGCAGGTCCAGCCGGGACCCGGCGATCACGCTCACCCGGGCCACGTCGGGCTTCTGCAGCGGCAGCTCGTCGGAGCTCTGCTCGGCCGCCCGGCGCTTCAGCGAGCGGTAGGTCGTCCGAGCGCAGTTCGCCGTCACGATGTGCAGCCAGGTGGTGAACCGGGACCGGCCCTCGAAGCGGCCGATGTTGCGCGCCACCGCCAGCAGGGTGTCCTGGCACGCCTCCTCGGCGTCCTGCCGGTAGGGCAGGATCCGCCCGCAGTGCCGCAGCACGTCGGGCTCGATCCGCTTGAGCAGCTCGCCCAGCGCGCGGTGGTCGCCCTGGGCGGCCGCGCGGGCCAGTGCCTCGGTCGTCTCGTCCAGCGCCATTCCGAGCCCCCATCAGCGATCACAGTCGGTGGACATCCTATGGGCGGTGGCAATGTTTGGTTAACCTCTGGGGCAAGGGTGCCCCGGGGCGGACCTACCGGCCGCCGTCCGCAGTAGGCAGGAGACGAGGGGCATGTCCTAGACGAGGAAGAACAGATGAACACGATCCTGGTGGCGTCCAATCGTGGTCCCGTCTCGTTCACCGTTTCGGAGGACGGCTCCCTGTGCATACGCAGGGGCGGCGGCGGGCTGGTGTCCGGCCTGTCGGAGGTGGCCAAGGAGCTGGACATGCTCTGGGTCTGCGCCGCGCTCTCCGACGGCGACCGCGGCGCCGTACGACTGGCGCCCGGCGGCCGCATCGACCAGGCCGGCTACGACACCGGCGCGCTGCGCATGCTGGACATCCCGCCGGCCACGTTCCACCGGGCCTACAACGCGGTGGCCAACTCCACCCTCTGGTTCGTCCACCACCTGCTCTACGACACCGCCAACACGCCGCACTTCGACGCGCGCTTCCGCCGGGAGTGGGAGTCCTACCAGTCCTACAACGCCGCGTTCGCGGTGGCGCTGGCCGAGGAGGCCGCTCACGGCGCGCAGGTGCTGGTCCAGGACTACCACCTCAGCCTGACCCCGGCGATGCTCCGGGTCGACCGGCCCGACCTGCGCATCGCGCACTTCTCGCACACCCCGTGGGCCCCTCCCGAGTACTTCGCCCTGCTCCCCGACGACGTCGCCGTCGAACTGCTGGAGGGCGTCCTGGGCGCCGACCACGCGGGCTTCCTGACCACGCGCTGGGCCGGGGCGTTCATGGACTGCTGCGAGGCGGTCCTCGGCGCCGAGGTGGACCGCGCCGGCCACACCGTCTCCCACGCCGGCCGTACCACCCGGATCGGCGTGCACCCGCTGGGCGTGGACGGCGAGGCGCTGTGGGCCAGGGCCGGCGAGCCCGACGTCGAGTCGCACATGGCGGCCCTGCGCGACCAGGTCGGCGACCGGAAGCTGATCGTCAGGATCGACCGGACCGAGCTGTCCAAGAACATCGTCCGGGGGCTGGCCGCCTACCGCGAGTTCCTGGCCGCCCATCCGGAGTGGCACGGCCGCGTCGTGCACCTGGCCTTCGCCTACCCGTCCCGGCACGACCTGCCCGAGTACCGGGAGTACACCGCGGCGGTGCAGCGCTGCGCCAAGGAGATCGAGGACGAGTACGCCACCGAGGACTGGGACCCGCTCATCCTCAACGTGAACGACGACTACCCGCGCTCCCTGGCCGCCTACCGGCTGGCCGACGTGCTGCTGGTCAACCCCATCCGCGACGGCATGAACCTGGTGGCCAAGGAGGGCCCCATCCTCTCCCCGGCCGGTGCGCTGGTCCTGTCCCGGGAGGCGGGCGCCGCGGTCGAGCTGGGCCCGGACGCCCTGATGATCAACCCCTACGACGTCTCCGCCACGGCCGAGGCCCTGCACCGGGGGCTGGTGATGCCCGAGGAGGAGCGCAGGCGGCGGGGCACCCGGCTGGCCGCCGCGGCCGCCGCGCTCCCCCCGCACCTGTGGTTCGCCGAGCAACTGGCGGCCCTCGGCTGGTCACCTGATCAGGTGAGGTAGTTTCGGTGGGCATATCGCCTTCCGTCCGCTGGGGGAGCATCGGTGACCGCGATCACGTCCGTCCGGCTGGTCCGTGACCGTGCCACCTGGCTCGTCTACCTCCAGCTGGGCGTCTTCGCCACCTACCTGTACGGCCTCAGCGCGGTCCTGCCGCTGCTCCGCCTCGACCTGGAGATCACCCAGACGGTCGCCGGGCTGCACAGCACCGCGATGGCGGCCGGCGCCGTCCTGACCGGGTTCGCGCTGCCCCCGCTGACCCGCGCGATCGGCCGCCGGGCCGTCGCCTGGACCGGTCTGGCCGGGATGAACGCCGGTGTGCTGCTGGTGCTGTCCGGCGGCGTCCTGCCGATCACCCTCCTCGGGTACGCCGTCGCCGGCGGGATGGGCTCGATCATGCTCTACTCGGGCATGGCCGTGCTCAGCGACCACCACGGCCCGGCGGGCCCCGCGGCGATCAGCGAGGCCAACGCGGTGTGCGTGACCGTCGGCATCGCGGTGCCGTTCCTGGTCAGCCTCGCCGCGCAGAGCGCGTTCGGCTGGCGGGCCGCGCTGCTGGCCACCCCGGTCGCGAGCGTCCTGCTCGTGCTGGCCATGGGCCGCGTCCGGGTCCCCGACGGCCGCACCGGGACCGCCGAGGACGGCGCGGGCCCGAAGCCGGGGGGCGGCGCGGGCCCGGCGGCCGGGGAGCGGTTCGGCGGACGGTTCCACCTGGCCGGCGCGGTGCTGTTCTGCTGCGTCGCGATGGAGTTCTGCTTCAACCTGTGGGCGGCGAAGCTGGTCGCCGACCAGACGGGGCTGTCCGCGGCGGTGGCGGCGACCGCGCTGACCGCGTTCACCGCCGGCATGGCCGCCGGCCGGTGGGGCGGCGCCTGGCTGGCCCTGCGGATCGCGCCGACCCCCCTGTTCGTCGGCGCCCTCGCGCTCACCGGCGCGGGCTGGACGATCTTCTGGGTGAGCGGGAACCCCGCCCTGTCCTACCTGGGCCTGCTCCTGTCCGGGATCGGCGTCTCGCTGCACTTCCCGCTGGCGCTCTCGCGCATGCTCGCCGCCTCCGGCGGCCGCCTGGACCGGGCCTCGGCCGTGGCCTCCGTCTCCTCCGGCCTGGCCATCGGCGCGGGGCCGTTCGTGCTGGGCGCGCTGGCCGACGGGTTCGGCGCCCAGCGGGCCTTCCTCATGGTCCCCGTACTGATCGGCCTGGCCGTCGGCGGGATCCTGGCCGGCGACCGGTAGCGACGCCGTCGGCGGGACACCGGCGTCCGGTGGAGACGCCCGGCCGCGCCTCGCCCACCCGGCCCAGCCGTGCTCACCCGGCCCAGCTCACCGTCGCGGTCAGCTCCAGACGGCGTTCTTCAGCACCGTGGACAGCCCCGGGGTGTTCCACACGTCCACCACCAGGATCTTCGAGGTGGGCAGGAACCACTCGCGCTGGGCGAAGGTCGCCGTCTGCCGCCCGCCCCGGTGCGTCACGCACCGGCCGAACCAGGAGACGTACTTCGCCTTGTGCCCGCGCCCGACCTGGCGCAGGCCGACCGCGGTGGGCTTGCCGATGACCTGGCCGGTCTTGGCGCTGAAGGGACAGGACTGCACGTCGCTGGCCGGGTAGAAGGGCTGCTCACCGGTGTAGGAGCCGAAGCCCTCACGGCCGTACTTGATCGCCTCCGGGCCGAGCACCCAGAAGCCCTTGCAGCCGGGGGCGAAGTAGGCGGGCCGGTCGCATTTCCCCGTCTGCACCAGCATCCAGTCGCCCTGGCGGTGCGTCTGCCAGCCGGAGGGGACCCGCAGCCTCATCCCCCGGAAGGAGACGATCCGGGTCCCCGCGGCCCCCGTGCTCGCCGCTGCGGCTCCCGAGGTCGCCGCCGCCTCCGAGGTCTCCGAGGTCTCCGAAGCGGTGGCCGAGGCGGTGGCCGGGGCGGCGAGCACGGTGACGCCGGCCAGCGCGGCGAGGACGAAAGATCGCTTTCTCATGCCGGGAAAGCTACCGGCCGCCACTTGCCGCCGACTTGCCGACCGGTTGTGCCCACCCCGGGCCACGCCCCGGCCATGACCGACCAGGCCCTCCGGCCAAGACCGGCGCGGGCCGGGACCACCCCCGGCCAAGACCGGCGCGGGCCGGGACCGCCCCCGGTCAGGGCCGGCGCGCGGCGATCGCGTCGCTGATCGAGCCGAGCAGCTCGACGACCCCGGCCGGCCCGTCCACCACGATGTCGGCCTCCACGCTGAGCTCGGCCGACCCGCTGAACACCGTCACGCCGGGCAGCCCGCAGGTCCGTACGGCCTCGAAGGCCGCCAGGTCGCCGAGGTCGTCCCCGGCGAACAGCACCGAGCGCGCCGAGCGCTCCCGCAGGAAGTCGCTCAGCGCCACTCCCTTGTCCGTCCCCGGCGGCCGGAGCTCCAGCACGAACTTGCCCGGCTCGACCGCCAGGCCCGTCTCCGCGGCGAGCTCCGCGACCGGCCCGGCCAGCGCGTCGAACGCGGCCTGCGGCGACGCGGTCCGCCGGGTGTGCACGGCCACCGCCCGCCCCTTGTCCTCGATCCCGACCCCGGCGATCCCGGCGATCAGCGTGGGCAGCTCGGCCCTGACCGTGATCAGGCCCGGGTGGGGCGGCGGGCTGGACAGTTCCCCGCCCTCCCAGCGTTCGAGGCCGTAATGGCCGAGCACGACCAGGCCGGGCACCCCGGCCAGCGAGCCGTACTCGACGGCCGTGGCCGCCGGACGGCCCGTGATGACGACCAGGGAGCCGACCAGGGAGCCGAGCCTGGCCAGCGCCTCCGGCCCGGCCGGGTGGATCCTGGCCGACTCCGGATCGGGCACGATCGGCGCGAGTGTGCCGTCGAAGTCGAGGCCGACCACCGCTCCGGCGGGATCGGCCACGATCGCCTCCAATGCTTCGATCATGGTTCGCCGCCCGTCCTGTCGAAGATCATGACTCGGTGCCCGTCCTGTCGGATTCCGTACCTCCCGGGGACCCCGCCGGGAGGCGCCCCGCCTCGGCGGGTCCGCCGGTGCCGTACCCCCGGATCAGGGGCGCAAGCCCAGCCGCCGGGCGGCGCGGTCGCGGCCTGCGGCTCTCGCGGAGCCGGCGCAGGCGCTTGACCAGCATCGGGTCGTGGGCGAGGGCCTCGGGTCTGTCGATGAGCTCGCTGAGCAGCTGGTAGTAACGGGTGGCGGACAGGTCGAACGCCTCGCGGATGGCCTGCTCCTTGGCGCCCGCGTAGCGCCACCACTGGCGCTCGAAGGCGAGCAGCTCCCGCTCCCTCTCGGTGAGGGCCCGCGCGGCCGGGCCGCGGACGCCGTCCTGGCCTGCGTTCTGACCGGCGTCCTGAGCAGCACTGTCACCGGGGATCGGTGCAGTGTCCATTGGTGTCCTCCTCGGTCGGGCGCACGGTGACCGCACCACGCGCACGCGGCCCGATGCCAGGATAGTCGGGAATTTCCGGCTGTTCATGGCAGATGCTCAGACGTACAGTCACCTGATGTGACCTCTGTCATCACCCTCCTCACCGACTACGGTCTGGAAGACGGCTACGTCGCCATGTGCCACGGCGTCATCGCCGGGATCGCGCCGGGGATCCGCATCATCGACGTGTGCCACCTCGTGCCCTCCGGCGACGTACGGCGCGGCGCGGCGATCCTGGCACAGACGGTTCCCTATCTCCCGCCGGGCATACATGTCGCCGTCATCGACCCCGGCGTCGGCGGCTCCCGCCGGGCCGTGGCGGTGGAGGCCGGCGACCACGTCTTCCTCGGCCCGGACAACGGCGTGCTCTCCTGGGCGGTCCACGCCGCCGGCGGCGCGCGGGCGGCCCACGCGCTCACCGCGCGGAGTTCTTCCTGGAGCGGGTCTCGCCGACGTTCCAGGGACGCGACGTCTTCGCCCCCGTGGCCGCCCACCTGGCGACCGGCCGCACCCCGGCCGAGCTCGGGCCGGAGATCCCCCCGGACAGGCTGGTCTCCCTCCCCGCCCCGACCTCCCTGCTCCGGGAGGACGCCGTGGAGGGCGAGGTGCTCTCGGTGGACCGCTACGGGAACGTCCAGCTCTCCATCAGCTCGGGCGACCTGGGCTCCCTGGGCGTCCGGGCGGGGAGCGTCCTGGCGGTCCGGCTCGGCAGGCGGCAGATCGCGGTGCCGTTCCGTGAGACGTTCGCCGCGGTCCCCCCGGGCGAGCTGGTCGCCTTCACCGACTCGGCCGGGCTGATCGCACTGGCGGTGCACTCCGGCGACGCCGCGCAGCGCCTCGGCCTGCCGCCCGGAGCCCACGTGCGACTCGCGCCGACCCCGTGAAACCGGCCCCCTGAGGCCGGCCCCCTCGCAACCCCGTGGCCGGCCTCCCCGAAGCGGGCCCCTCTTCCGCCTGCCCATACGCCGCAAACAACGCACGGCCTTCTATAGACGATGCTGATGTGACCAAAAGTAATAACCATCCGCATTGCCTCGTTTACTGAAAGCAGCGGACCGACCCGGTGATCACGTGTCAGAATCCCCTCTGACGTCCCCTCCCCCTCCCTTTTGACGAGGTCGCCGTGTCCTCTGCACGCGCGCTCGGCGCCGCTCTGACCGCGGCCGTCCTGACCGTGTCCGCCTGGCCCGCCGCCTCCGCCGACGGATCACCGGAGCCGCGGAAGCGACGGGAGCCGCAGTGGGCGCTGACCGCGCTGGACGCGCGGGAGGCCTGGCGGACCACCCGCGGCGAGGGGGTCACCGTCGCGGTGCTGGACACGGGGGTCGACCCCGCCCATCCCGACCTGGCGGGCGCGGTACTCGAAGGTCCCGACCTGACGGGCACGGCGCGCAGGAGATCGCTGTGGGGGCGCCACGGCACCGCCATGGCCAGCGTCATCGCCGGTCGCGGGCACGGCGACGGCCGTTCCCCGGGCGTCACGGGGATCGCCCCCGCCGCGACGGTCCTGTCCGTCCGGGTCGCGCTGGAGAACGACGACCCCCGGCGCGGCCGGGGTCGCGAACGGGGAGAGGACGCGCTGGCCCGGGGCATCCGCTACGCCGCCGACCACGGCGCCCAGGTGATCAGCATGTCCCTGGGCGGCGGCGGAGGATCGTGGAAGGGATCCTCCGCCGAGGAGAAGGCCGTGCGGTACGCCCTCGGCAGGGGCGCGGTGCTGGTGGCCTCCTCCGGCAACGACGGCGCGGGCCCGAACCGGCGGAACTTCCCCGCCGCCTATCCGGGGGTGATCGCGGTGGGCGCGGTGGACGAGAGGATGCGGGTGACGTCCTTCTCCAACCGGCAGGACTACCTGTCGGTGGTCGCGCCGGGCAGCGGCATCCTCACCGCCGACGGACCGGACTCCTACGTGGTCGGGGACGGCACGAGCTCGGCCGCGGCCCTGGTCGCCGGAGTGGCGGCGCTGGTCAGGGCGGCCTTCCCCGAGCTGGCCCCGGCCGAGGTCCGCCGGGCCGTCGAGCGCGGCACCCTGCGCA
>NZ_CDRNDK010000074.1:0-19134 GCF_977012225.1 Planomonospora algeriensis
CGGCGGTCGCGGGGCCGCCAGGGCGGTCCGGTAGGCGTCGGCGATGTGCGCGGCGACGGCCAGGATCGGCTCGACCAGGCGCTGCAGCTCCCGGGCTCGGCGGGAGGAGACGACGACCCCGACCGCGGCCACGGGCCTGCCGTCCACCAGTACGGGGGCGGCCGCGGAGCACGAGCCGAGCGTCATCTCCTCGTGGGTGATCGCGTAGCCGCGTTCACGGATCTGCCGCAGCTCGCGGGCCAGACGCCCGGGTTCGGTGATCGTATGCGGGGTGGGCCTCTCCAGCGGGCGCGACAGGTAGGAGGCGACGACCCGGTCCGCCTCGAAGGCGAGCAGCGCCTTGCCGACGCCGGTGGGGTGCATGGGCAGGCGCCCGCCGGTGCGCGAGACGATCGGGACCGCCCGCCGGCCGTGCACCTTGTCCACGTAGAGGACCTCCAGGCCGTCGCGGACGGCCAGGTGGACGTTCTCGCCGGTGCCGCCGAACAACTCCTGCAACCAGGGGCGCGCGGCCTGCTGGAGGGGGCCGGGGGCGAGCTGCCCGAGCTCCCACAGGCGCAGGCCCACCTGGAAGCGCCCGTCCGGGGCGCGGGTGAGCGCCTGCCAGGCCTCCAGCTCGCCGACCAGCCGGTGGGCGGTGCTCAGCGCCACCCCGCTGCGCCGGGCGATCTCGGTCAGGGTGAGCCGGGGGTGCTCGATGTCGAAGGCGCCGAGGACGGCCAGGACGCGGGAGGCGACCGACCGCCCGGGATCGCGCGCACCACCGGACACCGCGTCCTCCCCCGACTCCGCTGCCGGTCCCGTTGCGGGAATCCACCCGTTCCTTCCGCTGAGCGGAAGTGAACACTACACGGTGCCGCGCCCCGCCGGGGTTCCCAGGCGGTGGCGCCTCCGGTCATGGGAGTTGCGGATCCGGGATCCACGCCGGCCGTCCTCACGGTTCCCGCGCGCGAGATGACCCGCCATCCGTCGGGCATCCGGCGCCGATCATGGCGCCGATCACGCTCGACGAGGAGAAGATCGGCACGGTGTGGCTGGAACGCCCCGGCCCGCCGGGCCCGCTGGACGAACTGCTGCTGGAGCGGTTCGTCCATCGCCGTCGCGGCGGTCGTCGAGCGGTACGGCCCGGCCCGCACCACCATGGCCGACCCCGCCCTGATCGAACTGGCGATCAGTTCCGACAGCGACGAGGCAGCCAGGGCCCGGGCGCTACGGCTGCTGGGTTTCGCCGCGGACCTGCCGGTCCGCGGCGTCGCCGTGCACTCGCAGCTCCCGCGGCCGTGTCCGGTTCATGGGGCAGGCGGGACCTCAGGGCCGCGCACCGGGTACGGCTCCGCGGCCATCGAAGATCCGGTGTCGCCGAACGGCCGGTCTGTGATCTCATGCCGGACCCGGGAGAGGTCAGGGGCGGAGGCGTGAGTAGAGAACCTGGTCGTGCCAGCGGCCTCCGCGCCACTGGGCCTGACGGATGACGCCTTCGCGGTGGAAACCCGCCTTCTCCAGTGCGCGCTGCTCGGCCTGGTTGGCGATGTCGGTGAAGGCCTGGACGCGGTGGGCGCGGGTGTGGTCGAACAGGTAGGCGGCGAGCTGCCGCTGCGCCTCGGTTCCGACGCCTCGCCCCCACCAGTTCGGACGGAGCCCGATGGCGATCGTCCAGCACCAGGAGGTGGCCGGCGGCCCCCAGGAACCCTTGAACCATTCGACGCGACCGGCGACCTCCTGATCCCCGCATACCGTCAGCACGCCGCCGTCGTCTCCCAGCAGGCCCGTCTCGGCGAACGTGCGGCGCTGTCCGCCCGTGGGCCGATGACCGAACCACTGGTAGGGCCCGACGCCGTCCGGGGTGGAGAACTCCCTTTCGAAGATCGCCAGGTCGTCGTGCTGGACGGGACGCAGTGTCACGCGCATCGTGCGGGGTTCTCCTAACCGGGATCAGGTGAGGGTCGGAATCGGGCGATGTGGTGATCACGCACCCTACCGGGGCGGATATGGCAGGCGGTGCCGTCCTGCGCGATCTCGGGCTGTCCGTAGTGTGGGCCGTCGCTCCGCTCGTGGAAGAGCGGCCGGTACGCTCTGCCCGCGGATATGTGATTTCGGGGGCTATGTATGGATATATGGCAGCTCGTGCTGCTGCTGGTGGCCGCTGCCGGGGCGGGATGGATCGACGCCGTGGTAGGCGGGGGCGGGCTGGTGCAACTCCCCGCGCTGCTGGTGGCGGGCGTGCCGCCGGTCCAGGCGATGGCCACCAACAAGTTCTCCTCCGTCTTCGGTACGGCCTCGGCGGCCGTCACCTACGCCCTGACCACGAAGATCGACAAGCGGGTGGCGATCCCTGCTGGGCTGGCCGCGGTGCTCCTGTCCGGGCTCGGCGCCTCGGCCGTGACGCTGCTCTCGAAGGACGCGCTGATCCCGCTGGTGATGGCCGTGCTGGTGGGAGTCGTGCTGTTCGTCACCTTCCGCCCCGCGCTCGGCACCCGTCCTCAGCCCCAGCTGGGCACCCCGGCCAGGACGCTGGCGGCGATCGGCGTCACCGGCGTCGGCATCGCCTTCTACGACGGCATCATCGGTCCGGGGACGGGCACTTTCCTGATCATCGCCTTCACGGTGATCCTCGGCATGGACTTCGTGGCCGGCTCGGCCCACTCGAAGATCGTCAACTTCTGCACGAACGTGGGGGCGCTGCTGGTCTTCGGGTTCCAGGGGGAGGTGCTGTGGTTCCTCGGCCTGGGGATGGCGGTGTGCAATATCGCCGGAGCCCAGCTCGGGGCGCGGATGGCGCTGCGCAGGGGGGCGAAGTTCGTGCGGATCGTCCTGCTGTGCGTGGTCGCCGCGATGGTGGCCAAACTCGGCTACGACCGGTTTGTGGCCGCCTGATCGAAGGCGGCCGGAAGGGTCGAATTAAAAAATCTACTTTGTAAAGGCGTCGGCTTGTACAACAGACGCCGTCAAAGCCACGAAAACCGCCAGAAGGACGGGAACGGCAAGGGCGCGTGAGAGCCCGAACACCTCAGCCGCCCCGCCGATCAGCACCGGGCCGGTGAGGAAACCCGCATAGCCGAGGCTCGCTACCCGGGCCAGGGCGCGACCGGCACGGGCCGGATCGCGGCGGCCCGCCGCGGAGAAGACCTGGGGGACGATGCAGGACAGGCCCGCGCCGAAGCAGGCGAAGCCGATCACTCCGGCCGCCGGCAGGTTCACCAGCAGGGCGGTGCCGAGTCCTGCGGCGGCGAGAATGCCGCAACCGCGGACCAGGGCGACCGGGCCGAGCGCGGCGGCGAGCCGGTCTCCGGCGAGGCGTCCGGCGGTCATCATGATGGAGAAGCCCGCGTAGGCGGCGGCGGCGAAGCCGTCGGAGCCGCTGAGCTCGTGCAGGTAGACCGAGCTCCAGTCGGCGGCGGCGCCTTCCCCGATCATGCAGCAGAAGGCGAGCGCGCCCAGCAGGAGCACACCGCGGCCCGTGCCGCCCGGACCGGTCTCCACCGGTGCGGGCGCGGCGGAGACCGTGAGCGCCCAGCGGGAGGCCCAGAGCGCCATGCCCGCGATGGCGATGGCCACGGCGGTGAAGGTGAGGACGGGGGAGAGGGCGGCGGTCGCGAGGAGGCCGCCGACGGCCGCGCCGAGGAAACCGCCGATGCTGAACACGGCGTGGAACGAGGACATGATGGATCGATCGGCGGCGCGCTCGACCTCGACGGCGTGGGCGTTCATCGCGACGTCGAGGGTGCCGTGGACCGCGCCGAAGACGAACAAGGCGAGGGTGAGGGTGGTCAGGTCCGGGGCCAGGGCCGGCAGGACCAGGGCGATGCTCTGCGCGAAGGCCATGGGCAGCATCACCTTGGCGCTGCCGAAGCGGTCGACGAGTCGGCCCACCACCTGCATGCCGGTGATCGCTCCGGCGGCGATGCCGAGCAGGCCGAGGCTGAGCTGGCCGTCGCCGAGGCCGAGATCGTTTTTGATCGCCGGGATGCGGGCCGTCCAGGTGCCGATCGCCATGCCGGAGAGCAGGAACAGCAGGTAGACCGCGACCTGGCCGTGTCGCAGGGTGGCCCGGTCGTCGCGGAGGAAGGTCATGGAGGTCTCCGAAGTCGTCGTCGGTGTGCCGCGGCCGCCGGATCAGACGGTGCGGACGGTGACACCCGCGGCGGTGAGGGCGTCGTGCTCGGCAGGGGGGGATCGCATCGTCGGTGACGACCAGGTCGAGGCGGTCCAGGGGGCAGACGGCGCCGAAGGCGGTGCGGGTGAACTTGCCGGAGTCGGTGGCCACGACGACGCGCCGGGCGGAGGCGATCGCGGCCTGCTTGACGGCGACCCCCGACAGGTCGTGGGCGGTCAGGCCGTGTTCGGCGGACAGCCCGCAGCAGCCGATGACGGCCGTGTCGAAGCGCAGGGAGCGGATGGCGCCCTCGGTGAGGGGGCCGGTGAGATCGAGTTCGCCGGGACGGACCTCGCCGCCGGGAAGGACGAGGCGGATCCGCGGTGCCGTACCGAGTTCGTGGGCCGCCTGCAGGGAGAGCGGCAGGACGGTCATCCTGCGATCACGGATCGCGCGGGCGATCTCCAGGGTGGTGGTGCCGGCGTCCAGCAGGACGGCTTCCCCGTCGGAGAGCAGCGACGCCACCTCGGCGGCGACGCGCCGTTTGACCTCCGCCGCCTCCCGCTCGCGGACAGCGAAAGGCGGCTCCTCTCCGCGCAGCAGCAGACTGACCGCGCCTCCGCGCACCCGCCTGACCACACCCCGCTGAGCGAGTTCGTCGAGGTCGCGGCGGATGGTCATCTCGGAGACCGCGTGCTCGAGGGCGAGCTCGGCCACTGAGACGGAGTCGTGGGTCCGCAGCGCGGTCATGATGGCACGGATACGATCAGCACTTTCCATGCGTTCATTTGAACACGGATCATGTGCGAATGGCAATCCGGGGGAGAATGGGCGCATGCGCGCGAGCCGTCTCCTCTCCCTTCTCCTGCTGCTGCAGACCCGGGGCCGGATGACGGCCACCGAGCTCTCCGAGGAACTGGAGGTCTCGGTACGGACGGTCTACCGGGACGTGGAGGCGCTGTCGTCGGCCGGGGTGCCGGTGTACTCGGATCGCGGGCCCGCCGGGGGCTACCGGCTCCTGGACGGTTACCGCACCCGTCTCAACGGGCTGACGGCCGAGGAGGCCTCCTCCCTCTTCCTGGCGGCCCTGCCCGGGCCGGCGGCCGAGCTGGGGCTGGGCGAGGTGGCCGCCGCCGCGGAGCTGAAGCTGCTGGCCGCGCTGCCGCCGGGGCCGCGTTCCCACGCGGCCCGGATGCGCGAGCGCTTCCATCTGGACGTCCCGGGGTGGTATCGCAGTGCCGAGGAGGCGCCGTTCCTGGGTGCGGTCGCCGGGGCGGTGTGGGAGCAGCGGCCGGTGCGGATGACCTACCGGCGCTGGGGCCCGAAGGACGTGGAGCGCCTGGTCCATCCGTACGGCCTCGTGCTGAAGGGCGGGTCGTGGTACATGGTGGCGTCGCCGGGCCAGGAGGCGCCGCGCACCTACAAGGTGGCGCGGATCATGGGCGCCGAGGTGCTCGACGGGTGCTTCGAGCGGCCCGAGGGGTTCGACCTCGCGGACTTCTGGGCGCGCTACACCGCGGATTTCCGCGAGCGCATGTACACCGCTCACGCGCTGATCCGGCTGGCTCCCGGGCTGGAGGGCCTGCTGCGCTACACGGTCGGCGAGGACCCCGCCGACGCCGCGCTCGCCGCTGCGGGGCCGCCCGACGAGCGCGGCTGGAGGGTGCTGCGCCTGCCGATCGAGTCGGTCCGGCACGCCCGGTGGCTGCTGCTGCGCCTGGGGACCGACGTCGAGGTGCTGGAGCCGCCGGAGCTGCGTGCGGCGATGGCCGAGACGGCCGCCTCACTCGCGGTCCTGTACGGCCCGCCTCCGGCCGGTGGTCCGGCGCCGCCGGAGGGCTGACGGCCAGGTGCGACGTCTCTCGTCCGGCGCGTGCACCACGGTGGCGGGGCCGTGTCCGGAGCGCGCGGCGGAGGTGTCCTGAGATCCCGGGCCGCCGGGCCGATCGGCTCACCGGGGGTGCGGGTTTGCCTTCCGACGCCACGGGGGCTAAACTGAACGCAGTTGCAGTTGTGGTACCCATGAAACTCTGTGTGCACCTGACGGGACGTGACCCTCAGGTGCATTTTTGTTTGCCGGTCACCTCCGGATGGGCTCATTTCGGCGACGCGGGATCCGCGCAGTGCGGGTTCCGGCTCTGCCCCTATCGAAGGAGATAGACATGGCTACTGGCACCGTGAAGTGGTTCAACTCGGAAAAGGGCTTCGGCTTCATCGAGCAGGACGGCGGCGGCGCCGACGTCTTCGCCCACTACTCGAACATCGCCGCTCAGGGTTACCGTGAGCTCCAGGAAGGCCAGAAGGTGTCGTTCGACGTCACCCAGGGCCAGAAGGGCCCGCAGGCCGAGAACATCGTTCCCGCCTGACGCTGAGCGCAGCCGAGCCGGGGTCCGCAGCCGAAAGGCCGCGGGCCCCGGCTCGCGTTGTGGCCGGTTATCGTGATCGGCCGTTCTGATACGGGTATTTGACGCGGCGGCGGGTCTCGCCGAAGGTCCGCTCGATGAAGTTGGCGTGGCGTCCGCGCTTGTGGTGCTCGATCGGGAAGCGCAGGTAGGTGGTCAGGCTACGGCGGTCGGCCAGCAGGCTCTCGACCGACGCCGGATAGGAGCGGCCCCACGTTTCGGAGAAGGCGTCGATGCGGGCTGGATGAGCTCCGCCAACTGTTGACCGGGCGTGACGGTGCCGTCGTCGAGACCGGCCAGGTCGAAGCTGCTCCAGTAACGGAACTTGGCGGTTCAGTACGGAACCTATGCTCGTGATCTTTTTACACCGCATCCGGGAGGCGACCGTTCGGTTTGCGGCAAACTGAGGACATGATCGAGGTGCGACCCGCTCCGAATGCCGACGCGGCTCGATGGTTGCTCCGGGCTGATGTCGATTGGTGGGATCTTGTCCGCTACGGCCCGCCAGGATTCGACGTGTACGTGCGTATCGCCTTCGTCCATGGGGTGGAGGGTGTCGACCCGGAGGGAGAAGACCGCGCCGTTCGCGTGGCACTCGCGACTCTCGCGACATGCACGGCCACGCCTTCCAGCGGATACGCGGCGATCTGGGAGGGGTGGGGCGGGCACCCGCCGGCTCCTGAAGCGCCACGGGTGGCCATTCCTCATCGAGAGATGCTGCTCTTCACCGGCCCTGTCGAAGTACTGAGCGACGCGCCTGCCCTCGCCTGGTACGGCTCTGCGCTGGGCGGTCCAGACCCACACCTCGTGTGGCCCGAAGATCAAGCCTGGTGCCTGGCCTGCGAGGTCGACGAGGAGATCGAGTTCACCGTCGGATGTTCCGTCGACGCGTCCGAGGCTCTGATCAAAGCCCTGCCCGGTGCTGTTCGACGGGTGCACTACGGAGAGCCGGCACCGATGTACCGCGACCCGGCCTAGCGCCATCAGCACCGGCGGGCTGCGACGGCTACGATCCGCCCCCGACCGGGGCGCCGACGACCGCGCCTGGCGATCACCACCGACCGGTCGGCAGACGGAGGCGGCCGGTCGGCGCTGTGCACACCTGTGAGGCTCCAGGGGACGCGGGCATACCGGCAGCTTGGCGAACGGCCTTGGCTGAGCGGTGTGGGGTGCGACCACTCTCCTCCTCAACGGGTGCCCACGGATGTGGCCGATGGTGCGTTCAAAGTGTGGGCGCGCTGGGAGAGGTCGCCGATGCGCGAGTGCCGCGCCAGGAACCAGCCGGTGTAGCAGGGGGTGCGGGTGGCGAGGCCCGCTCCCTTGATCCACAGGGCGCTGAATCCCAGCGCCCACAGGTCCATCTCGGCGCCGAGCCCCTCGGTGAAGATGGTCGAGACCAAAAGGTCGTGCAGGTGGGTCCGTGACTCCATGGCTGCCTTTCAGCAGGAGGGGGCGTCCCGGAAGACGCCCCTCTCCTTGGATGATGGATATTACGGAAGATCTCGCTGGGCTCTGCCCACGATGCACACCAGGCCGGCCGAGCGGGAGGTCCGGCCGGTCAGCGCGGTGGCCGTAAGCCCGCACGACTCCATGGCCGGTGCCACGGTGCGCCTGGTCTTCCCCGGTGGCAGCGCGTGGCTCATCGCGGCCCAGCCGTTCTGGCAGGACCCGGTCACGTTCTTCATCGGCGGCGACGAGGTCGTCGTGGGGTTCACCGAAGATTTCACCACGCGGATCGGGCTACCGGGCTGAGGTCGTCTCGGTCTGCGTCTGTCTGCCTTTTCAATGGCGCCTGGTCGGCGTTGTCGAGTCGGGGCGTGCGGTTGCCGCGCGGCAGGAGGAGCGGGGTCGCCAGGAGGAGGAGACCGGCGATCGCGATCGCCGTGCGAGGGCTGGTGAGGTCGGCCAGCAGGCCCCATGCGCCGGTCAAGGCCGCGATGGTGGTTTTACTGGTGATCGACCAGGCGGACAGCGTGCGGGCGATGCGGTCCGGCGGGAGCTGCTGGAGCCGGTAGGTGGCGAAGACCGGGTTGAACGCGCCCATGCAGGTGATCAGCCCGAACTCGACGGCGACGACGAGGAGGAGCCCCGTGGGGCCGGGGCCGACGAAGGCCAATCCGAGCGGCCAGCACGCGCGCAGCGTCCCGGCGGTGAGCATGACCCTGTGCTGTCCGAACCGTGCCAGGAGCGGGCGGGCCAGCCGCGAGCCGATGAGGCCGCCGATGCAGGGGACGCCGAAGGCGAGGCCGTACTGCCAGGGGGCGAATCCGAGGTCGCCGAGCATGAGAACGGCGAGCAACGGCGAGGCCGCCATGATCAGGCCGTTGACCAGGACGGTGTTGAAGAACAACGGGCGCAGCGCCGGACTGGCCAGGATGTGGCGCCATCCCTCCAGCAGGCCCCCGGGCCCCGGCCGGGCCGGTGCGGCGGTTCGCGGGGGACGCGGTTCCCGCCCGCCGATGGCGCCGATCCCCGCGGCCGACAGCAGGAAGCTGACCGCGTTGGCCGCCACGCCCGCCACCGGGCCCACCAGCCCGATCGCGGCGGTACCGAGCGGCGGCCCGATCGCGGTGGCGGTCCAGGTCGTGGCCTCCAGCCGCCCGTTGGCGACGAGCAGGTCCTCGGAGCGGACGAGCGCCTTCAGGCACGCCCCGCTCGCAGCGGTGAAGGCGATGTCGGCCGCGCCGACGGCCACCGCCACGACCAGGAGCTGGGCCAAGCTCAGCCGGCCGAGCAGGTAGGCGGCGGGCACGCTCATCAGCGCCGTGAACCGCACCAGGTCCATCGCGATCATCACCGGCCGTTTGCGCCGGAACTCCACCCACGGCCCGAGCGGAACCGCGACCACCGCCCCGACCGCGAGTCCCGCGGCGGCCAGCGCCGACACCTCGGAGGGCCCCGCGTCCAGAGCGAGGATCGCGATCAGGGCGAACGCGTCGAACGCGAGCCACGTGCCGAACGCACTGACCGCGTACGCGGCCCACAACCACCCGAACCGCCGCCCCGGCGACCTTCCCAACGCGCACCCCGCCATCTCCGGAAAACAACCGACCGTTGATTCGATAGATCAAAACGTGCGGCTGATAGGCGGGTCAAACAACCGAAGGCACGCTAATGCACAACTCTGAGTTGTGAACTAAGGTCGGCTGCTGTGGATCTCGATGCTGTGCGCACCTTCATCGCCGTCGTGGAGGCCGGCCGGTTCCAGGACACCGCCGCGGATCTGTCGATCACTCAGCAGGCCGTCTCCAAACGCATCGCCGCCCTGGAGAAGGACCTCGGCGTACGGCTGCTCACCCGCACCGCGCGCGGAGCCCGGCTCACCATCGACGGGCAGGCGTTCCTGCCCCACGCCCGCGAACTGCTCCGGGCCGCCGAGCGCGCGGTCGTGTCCGTGCTCCCCGGCAGCCGCCCGCTGCGCGTCGACGTGATCAGCTCGCGCGTCGCGGCCTCGGGCCTGATGCGCGGCTTCCACCGCGCACACCCCGAGATCGAGCTCGACGTGGTGATGCTGTTCGACATCGAGACGGCCGTCGCCGCTCTCTCCTCCGGGGTGATCGACGCGTCCTTCCGCGCCGTCGCCGTGCCCGGCCGGCCCCTTCTCAAGGAGATCGCCTCCGTCCGGGTGCTCGACGAGCCGCTCCAGCTCCTCACCGGCCCCGCCCACGCGCTGGCGGCGCCCGGTCGGTGACCGTCGCTCAGCTCACCGGGCACCGGATCTGGATGCCCGGCCTCGTCCCCGGAACCGAGTGGGCCGCCTACTACGACGACCTGGCCGCCGAGTTCGGCCTCACCATCGAGGCGACCGGCCCCAACTTCGGTTCCGACGCGCTCCTGGACACCGTCGCCGACACCCCGGCGCTGGCGACCTTCATGGGCGAGCAGACCCGCCTGGTCTGGCCCGCCGGCCACGGCCTGCGCCGCATCCCGGTGACCGACCCCACGCCCGTCTACCCGCACTCGCTGCTGTGGCACCGCGATAACCCCCACCCTGCGCTGGCCGCCCTCCGTGCGCACCTCGCCGCCACAGCGGCCGACCACGGCGCCCCCGGGACCTGGACGCCGGACTGGGTGATCCCGCGCTGAAACGCCGACGCGTCTGCAATCGAGCCGAACCGCTTGGAGGCGGGCCGCCGCCGGATTGTCGGTGGCCGGGTGCACGATGTCCGCCATGGCTTCGTGGCAGGAGATCGAGAAGGAAGTGCCCGAGTTGGCGGGCAGGGTGCGCGGGCTGCTGGACGCGCACCGGCACAAGACGATGGCGACGCTCCGCAGGGACGGCTCGCCCCGCATCAGCGGGACCGAGGCCCGGTTCGAGGACGGGGAGCTGTGGCTGGGGTCCATGCCGGGTTCGGTGAAGGCGAAGGACCTGCTGCGTGATCCGCGGCTCGCTCTGCACAGCGCGTCGGAAGATCCCGATGACGAGGACCCGTCGGGGTGGGCGGGGGACGCCAAGCTGGCGGGCAGGGCGGTGGAGGTGACCGATCCGCAGGTGCTCGGGAGGTTCGAGCTGCCGGAGGGACAGGAGTCGCATCTGTTCCGGATCGACGTCACCGAGGTGGTCCGCACGTTCGTGGACGCGGACGGGGAGCATCTGGTGATCCAGATGTGGCATGAGGGCCGGGGCTTCCGTGAGGTTCGACGGCGCTAAGAATTGATCTACATGGTAAAGGCGGTGGCTGTTTCTCGAAAACAACCACCGCCGAAAACAGCAGCCACCGAGAAATGAGGGGCCGATCCCGTTCTCAGGGGTCAGGACGTACCGTCGCAGCGGTTTCCCCGGCGTCCCCGGAACCGTGGGGCACGCGGGGGCGCAGGGCCCCGGCGGAGGCCGCCATGAACGCCGCCAGGAGCGCGGGGATGGCCAGAGCGGTGGGCAGGTCGGTGAGTTCGGAGACGCCGCCGATGATGGCGGGTCCGGCGACGAGCCCGGTGTAGCCGACGGTGGCGACCTGGGCGATCGCCTGTCCGGCCCGGGCGGGGTCGTGGTTGCCGGCGGCGGAGAAGACCTGGGGGACGATGGTGGCCAGGCCGAGGCCGAACAGGGCGAAACCGACGATGGCGACGGGGACACTGCCGATGAGCAGGGCGGCGCCGAGGCCGAGAGCGGCGATGACGCCGGAGACGCGGACGAGGCGGACGGGGCCGTGCTTCAGTGCGAGGTGGTCTCCGGCGAAGCGGCCGACGGTCATGGCGACGGAGAAGACGGCGAAGCCGAGGGCGGCGACGGTCTCGGAGGCGTGGAGGTCTTCGAAGAGGTAGACGGAGGTCCAGTCGACGGCGGCGCCCTCCCCGACGAGTCCGGCGAAGGCGACGACGCCCATGAGGACGATCCAACCGGTCCAGCGGGCGGGTCCGGCGGTCTCCGGTCTCTGCGTGGCGGCGGGTTCGCGGTCGGCGGGCAGGAGGTGGCGGCCGGCGTACAGGGAGATGAGTGCGAGGGGGACGCCGGTCGCGGCGAGGGTGGCGCCGGCGCCGAGGCCGAGGAGGGCGAAGAGTCCGCCGATGCCCGCGCCCAGGAGCCCGCCGATGCTGAACATGCCGTGGAAGGAGGACATGATCGGGCGGCCGTAGGCGCGTTCGACCTGGACGCCGTGGGCGTTCATGGAGACGTCGAGGGAGGCGTTGACGAGGCCGTACAGGAACAGGGAGGCGATGAGGGTGGGCAGGGTGGGGGCGTAGCCGGGGGGGATGATGGTGAGGGCGGTGCCGATGGCGGCGGGGACGATGACGCGGGTGCTGCCGAAGTGGTCGGTGAGGCGTCCGGCGAAGCGCATGCCGACGACGAGGCCGGCGGCGATGGCGAGCAGGCCGTAGCTGAGCTGGCCGTCGCTGAGGCCGAGGTCGGTTTTGACGGCGGGGATGCGGGCGGCCCAGGCGCCGGAGACGGTGCCGAGCACGATGAAGAAGTAGGAGACGGCGCGGCGGGCGTTGGCTGCCTGCCGGGGTGTGGTGCTCATTGGCCTCTCGGGTCGGTGTGGGGCGGCCGGGCGGTGGTCGTGGCAGGGGTCAGTGGACGGAGAAGCCTCCGTCGACGCACAGGGCCTGGCCGGTGATGTAGGCGCCGGCGGGGCCGGCGAGGAGGACGGCGAGGCCGGCGAAGTCGGTCGGCAGGCCGTTGCGGCCGGTCATGGAGCGGGCGGCGAGGGCTTCGACGCGGCCGGGGACGGCTTGGACGGGTTCGGTGAGAGGGGTGAGGACGAAGCCGGGGATGATCGTGTTGCTGGTGACGCCGTGGTGGGACCAGGCTTCGGCCTGGGAGCGGGTCAGGCCGGTGATGGCGGCTTTGGCGATGCCGTAGGCGCCGCTGTCGCCGAAGGCGCGGATGGACTGCTGGGAGCCGATGTTGATGATGCGCCCCCAGCCTCGGGCGGCCATGCGGGGGCCGTAGTGCTGGCCGAGGAGGTAGGGGGCGGTGATGTTGACGGCCATGGTCTGCTCGTAGTCGTCGGTGGTGAGTTCGGCCATGGGGCGGCGGATGTTGTTGGCGGCGTCGTTGACGAGGATGTCGATGTCGCCGTGGTGGGTGGCGGCGTCGCGGCAGACGCGGGCGAGGTCGGTGCGGTCGGCGAGGTCGGCGCTGAGGGCGGTGGCGTTGACGCCGTGGGCGTGCAGGCGGTCGACGGCGGCGTGGAGTGGTTCGGGGCGGCGGGCGACGATGACGAGGTCGGCGCCTGCGCGGCCGAGGGCTTCGGCGATGGCGTAGCCGATGCCGGAGCTGCCGCCGGTGATCAGGGCGGTTCTGCCGGTGAGGGAGAAGAGGGTGTCAAGGTATCCGGACATGACCAGAAAACCTATCATCCTACCTTTCTGGTGGGAGGGTCTTCTTCCTGGAGGGCGGCGGCGACGGCCTGGATCCGGTCCATGACCGAGCACAGGTCGTGGAGGGTCGGGGTGTCGAGGTGCACGAGCAGGCGCCGGAAGTCGTCGAGGCCCGCGTCGGAGATGCGCTCCAGCAGGGAGTGGCCGGCCGGGGTGAGTTCGGCGCGGCGGACGCGGCGGTCGTGGGGGTCTTCGCGGCGGGCGACGAGGCCGTGGCCGACGAGGCGGTCGACGAGGCCGGTGACGGTGCCCAGGCCGACTCCGAGGTGGTGGGCGAGCTCCTGGCCGGAGGCCGAGCCGCGGGCGGCCAGGAGCATGACGACTTTGAGCTGGCGCATGGTCAGGTTGGAGTCGAACAGGGGAGAGGGCTGGCGATTCTGGGCGAAGATACGGCTCAGGTCGCGCTGTATGTCGCCGATCCGGTCGATCAGCCGGTCACGTTCGTCGTCCACGCTCACCTCTCGTTTCCTGAGAAGGTTATCAGGATCGTGAGGCTCCGTTAAATATTCGTTCGAGGCGAAGTGTTAGTCTGGCGGCAACATTATTCTGACGTCCTCTAGGAGCCCCCTCTTATGACAGCCCTGGCCAGGTTGAGCCTCGCCAACCGCAGCCTCGTCATAATGATCGCGGTCGTGGTGAGCGCGTTCGGCGCCTTCGCGATCCCGTCGCTGAAACAGCAGCTGCTGCCCTCGCTCTCGTTCCCGGGGGCGTTCGTGGTGACCGCCTACCAGGGCGCCTCTCCGGAGATCGTCGAGGAGCAGGTGACCAAGCCGATCGAGGACAGCTTCCAGGGGATCGCGGGGGTCACCGAGGTGACCTCCACCTCCAGGGAGGGCCTCTCCCAGGTCCAGGTGGCGTTCGAGTACGGCACGGACATCGACGACGCGGTCGCCAAGATGCAGCAGTCGGTGGCCCGGATCGAGGCCGGGCTGCCCGAGGGGACCGACCCGCAGGTGATGACGGGCGGCACCGATGACATCCCGGTGCTGGTGCTGGCGGTGGAGGACGGCGGCGACGGCCGGGCGATGGCCGACAAGCTCGAGCGGATCATGGTCCCGGAGCTGCGCGGCATCGAGGGCGTGCGCGACGTGGTGGTGACCGGCGTGCGCGACGAGACCGTGGTGATCACTCCTGACCTCAAGAAGCTCGCGCTGCTCGGCCTGCAGCCGACCGCGATCGCCGACGTGCTGCGGGCCAGCGGCCAGCCGATCCCGGCGGGCGGCCTGACCGAGGACGGCAAGTCGCTGACCGTGCAGGTGGGCAGCCGGATCGATTCGCTGAAGGAGCTGGAGGACCTCTATCTGACGCCGGCCGCTCCGGTGGCGCAGGCTCCGCAGGGCCAGCGGCAGGCGGCGCAGCAGGGCCGCCAGGTGCCCGGCGCCGCGGGCAGGCCGGTCAGGCCCGGGCCGCGGCCGCGCCCAAGCCGGTCAGGCTTGCCGACGTCGCCGACATCGAGCGGGAGCCGGCGGCGGCCACGTCGCTGACGCGGACGAACGGTGAGCCGAGTCTGGGCGTGTCGGTGACGATGGCGCCGGACGGCAACGCGGTGGCGATCTCCCACGAGGTGAGCGAGCGGATCCCGGAGATCGTCCGGGCGATCGGTGACACCGCGCCGGTGACGGTCATCTTCGACCAGGCGCCGTACGTGGAGCGGTCGATCGAGGATCTGACGACCGAGGGCCTGCTGGGGCTGGCGTTCGCGGTGCTGGTGATCCTGGTGTTCCTGCTGTCGGTGCGTTCCACGCTGGTGACGGCGGTGTCGATCCCGCTGTCGGTGGTGATCGCGCTGATCGCGTTGTGGCTGGGCGACTACTCGTTGAACATGCTGACGCTGGGCGCGCTGACCATTGCGGTGGGCCGCGTGGTGGACGACTCGATCGTGGTGCTGGAGAACATCAAGCGGCATCTGGAGTACGGCGAGGCCAAGCGCGAGGCGGTGCTGGCGGGTGTGCGCGAGGTGAGCGGGGCGGTGACGGCCTCGACGCTGACGACGGTGGCGGTGTTCGCGCCGATCGCGGTGGTCGGCGGCATGGTGGGGCAGTTGTTCGCGCCGTTCGCGATCACGGTGACGGTGGCGCTGCTGGCGTCGCTGCTGGTGTCGCTGACGGTGATCCCGGTGCTGGCGTACTGGTTCTTGAAGGCTCCGGTGCTGGGCGCGGAGGAGGTGCGGGCGGCCCGGGAGGAGGCCGAGGCCAAGGAGCTGCGCAGTCCGCTGCAGCGGGCCTATCTGCCGGTGCTGCGGTTCGCCACGCGGCGGCGGCTGGTGACGGTCCTGGTGGGCGTGGTGGTCTTCGTGGCGACGATGGGCCTGGCCGGGCGGCTGGAGACGAACTTCCTGGACTCCTCCGGGCAGGACACGGTCTCGATCAGCCAGAAGATGCCGGTGGGCACGGATCTGGCGACCACGGACGCGGCGGCGAAGAAGGTCGAGGAGGTGCTCGCCGGTCTGAAGGACCGGGGTGTGCAGTCCTATCAGGTGAACGTGGGCTCCGGTGGCGGGTTCATGGGGGCGATGGGCGGCGGCGGTGACAGTGCGTCGTACTCGGTGACGGTGGCCGAGGGCACGGACACGCCGGTGCTGGAGGAGACGCTGCGTGAGCGGCTGAAGGGCCTGGCCGGCGTCGGTGAGATCACGGTGGGCGGCGGTCAGGGCGGCGGCATGGGCGGTTCGGCCGGCCAGGTCCAGGTCATCGTGCAGGCGCCGGACATCGAGACGCTGGAGGCGGCGGCGGAGACGGTGCGCGGTGCGATGGCCTCTCTGGAGGGGCTGCGGGACGTCTCGTCCAACCTGGCGGCGAGCGCGGAGCGGGTCGAGGTCCGGGTGGACCGGGAGAAGGCCGCGGCCAAGGGCCTGACGGAGTCGGCGGTCGGCCAGCTGCTGGCGCAGCGGTTCCGCGGTGCTCCGCTGGGCCAGGTCACGCTGGACGGGCGGGCGGAGGATCTGATCCTGCGCACCGGTGAGGCTCCCGAGGACGTCGAGGCGGTCCGGAAGCTGGAGCTGCCGACGGCCGCGGGGATGGTGGAGCTGTCGGAGGTGGCCGCGGTGGAGAGGGTCGAAGGCCCTCCGCAGGTGACCCGGATCGACGGTGAGCGCAGCGCGACGGTCTCGGGTGCGGCGACCGCCAGTGACCTGGGCGGTGTGACGGCGTCGCTGACGACGCGGCTGGGGGAGCTGTCGCTTCCGGAGGGGGCCTCGTACGAGATCGGCGGGGTGAGTGCGGATCAGGAAGAGGCGTTCGGTCAGCTGGGGCTGGCGATGCTGGCGGCGATCGCGATCGTCTTCATGATCATGGTGGCGACGTTCCGGAGTTTCGTGCAGCCGCTGATCCTGCTGGTGTCGGTGCCGTTCGCGGCGACGGGTGCGATCGGGCTGCTGCTGGCCACGGGTACCGCGCTGGGCGTGCCGGCGTTGATCGGCATGCTGATGCTGATCGGCATCGTGGTGACGAACGCGATCGTGCTGATCGATCTGATCAACCAGTACCGGGAGCAGGGGATGGGCATCGTGGAGGCGGTGGTCGAGGGGGGTCGCAGGCGTCTGCGGCCGATCCTGATGACCGCGGTGGCGACGATCTTCGCGTTGGTTCCGATGGCGCTGGGGCTGACCGGGTCGGGCGGGTTCATCTCCCAGCCGCTGGCGATCGTGGTGATCGGCGGGTTGCTGTCGTCGACGCTGCTGACGCTGGTGCTGGTGCCGACGCTGTACGTGATGCTGGAGCGGGCCAAGGAGCGGTTGCGCCGGGGTCCGAAGAAGGCCGCGGGGGACGGGTCCGAGGTGAAGGTGTACGACGCCGACGAGCTGGCGGCTTCGCGCTAGCGGTTTCACGCCGGTCGCCGGTCGCCGGTCGCCGTGCGGTGGTGCGCTGTGCGGTGGTGCGCTGTGCGCCTGCCGTACGGCGGCCGGTTTTCCGGCCGGGCCGGGTCCGCATTGGTCCGGATGCGCTGGTCCGTGATGTGCGGGGCGGGTGCCGGCGGGCCGGGGGGACCCGGGCGCGCGGTGCGCGCGGGCGCCGATAAGCTGAGGCAACGTGACTGCCAAGCCGCGTATCCCCAATGTCCTGGCCACCCGCTACGCCTCGGCGGAGCTGGCCCGTCTGTGGTCTCCCGAGTACAAGGTGGTGGCCGAGCGCCGCCTGTGGCTGGCCGTGCTGGCGGCCCAGTCCGAGCTGGGCGTGCAGGTGCCCGCGGGGGTGGTGGCCGACTACGAGAAGGTGGTCGAGCGGGTCGATCTGGCGTCGATCGCGGAGCGGGAGCGCGTCACCCGTCATGACGTCAAGGCCCGCATCGAGGAGTTCAACGCGCTGGCCGGGCATGAGCACGTGCACAAGGGCATGACGTCGCGGGACCTGACGGAGAACGTCGAGCAGTTGCAGATCCGCGACAGCCTGGTGCTGGTGCGGGACCGGTGCGTGGCGCTGCTGGCGCGGCTGGCGGGTCTGGCCGCCGAGCACGCGCAGACGGTGATGGCGGGCCGTTCGCACAATGTGGCGGCGCAGTCGACGACGCTGGGCAAGCGGTTCGCGTCGGCGGCCGATGAGCTGCTGGTGGCGTTCGTGCGGCTGGAGGAGCTGATCGCCCGCTATCCGCTGCGCGGGATCAAGGGTCCGGTGGGTACCGCGCAGGACATGCTGGACCTGCTGGGCGGGGACCGGGGCGCTCTGGCGGAGCTGGAGGACCGGATCGCGGCGCATCTGGGGTTCGCCCACCGGTTCACCAGTGTGGGGCAGGTGTATCCGCGGTCGCTGGACTACGAGGTGGTGACGGCGCTGGTGCAGCTGGCGGCGGCGCCGTCGTCGCTGGCCAAGACGATCCGGTTGATGGCCGGGCACGAGCTGGTCACCGAGGGGTTCGCCGAGGGGCAGGTCGGCTCGTCGGCGATGCCGCACAAGATGAACACCCGGTCGTGTGAGCGGGTGAACGGGCTGGCGGTGGTGCTGCGCGGGTACGCGTCGATGGCGTCGGAGCTGGCGGGGGACCAGTGGAACGAGGGGGATGTGTCGTGTTCGGTGGTGCGCCGGGTGGCGTTGCCGGACGCGTTCTTCGCCTTCGACGGGCTGGTGGAGACGATGCTGACGGTGCTGGACGAGTTCGGGGCGTTCCCGGCGGTGGTGGCGGCGGAGCTGGACCGGTATCTGCCGTTCCTGGCGACGACGAAGATGCTGATGGCGGCGGTGCGGGCGGGGGTGGGCCGGGAGACGGCGCATGAGCTGATCAAGGAGCATGCGGTGGCGTCGGCGCTGGCGATGCGGGAGCGGGGTGCGGGCAACGAGTTGCTGGCCCGGCTGGCGGCCGACGAGCGGTTCCCGCTGGGGGCTGCGGAGCTGGAGGCGCTGCTGGCCGACCGGGTCTCCTTCACGGGGGCGGCGGCCGAGCAGGTCGAGGCGGTCGTGGCGCGGGTCGGTGAGGTCGCCGCCCGGTATCCGCAGGCGGCCGGCTACGTTCCGGGCGCGATCCTGTAGCCGGTGGTGGAGTTGTCGACGGTCCCGGACGTGGTGGCCGCGTCCGGGGGCGACTGCCTGGTGGTGTGGGCCGCGCAGGGGTTGCGGGGCGGGGTGCGGGCGTGGGCGCTGGACGGGGCGGTGGCGGTGGCCAGCCCGCGGTTGAACCGGCGTGACCGGTTGACGGTGCACGGCCCGGCGGCGCCGGTGGCGGAGCTGGTGCGGCGGGTGCTGCCCGGGTTGGGGCCGTCCTACCGGCTGCTGGGGGAGCGGTCGCTGGTGGCCGAGGTGGTGGGGCGGATCGCGGGGGCGCGGCCGCCGGTGGGGTTCGGAGTGGATAGGACACCGCCGAGGGTCCTGCCGGGGGGCGGCGCGGAGG
>NZ_CDRNDK010000075.1:0-19124 GCF_977012225.1 Planomonospora algeriensis
TGACCGGCCGGTCGCCGGGCACCCCCCGCGACCACGACGACCGCGGCGCGGTCGGCCGGGAAGCGGCCTCGCACGTCCAGGGCGAGCTTGCGCAGGTCGTCGGCGGAGGTGCCGTCGGGCGCGCGGTGCGTCACGACGGAGACCCCGTGCACGTCGCGGCTCCCGCGGCCAGCTCGCCGGCGACGGCGAGCACCTGGGCCGAGCGGAGCCGCTCCAGGTCCTTCTCCGCGGTGCGCAGCCGCGTCACGATGCCCTCGATGCGCTCGGGCAGCTCCTCGCGGCGCGCCTTGAGCTGCTCCGACAGCTGGGCCACCAGCACGCTCTCGCGGGCCAGGAAGCGGAAGGCGTCCAGGCCGACCAGGGCCTCCACGCGGCGCACCCCGGCGCCGATCGAGGACTCGCCCAGCACCTTGACCAGACCGAGCTGGCCGGAGCTGGCGACGTGGGTGCCGCCGCAGAGCTCGCGGGAGTAGTCGCCGACCTCGACGATGCGGACGGTCTCGCCGTACTTCTCGCCGAACAGCGCCAGCGCGCCCATCGCCCGGGCCTCGGCCTGGGAGGTGTGGAAGGCGTTGACCTGCAGGTCGTTGATGAGGATGGCGTTGACCTCGTCCTCGACGTCGCGCAGCACGCTGGGCGGCACGGCCCCGGCGGCGGTGAAGTCGAAGCGGAAGCGGCCGGGGGAGTTCTCCGAGCCGGCCTGCGCCGCCGTCTCGCCCAGCGCGTTGCGGAAGCCGCGGTGCACCATGTGGGTGGCGGTGTGGCTGCGGGAGATGGCCCGGCGGCGCTCGACGTCGATCTCGGCCTGGACCTGGTCGCCCACCCGGATCTCGCCGCCGCGGACCTTGCCGCGGTGCACGACGAGGCCCGCGACCGGCGACTGCACGTCCACGACCTCGACCTCGGCGCCGTCGGCCCGGATGACGCCCTGGTCGGCGAGCTGGCCGCCGCCCTCGGCGTAGAACGGGGTGCGGCCCAGCACGACCTCGACCGTGGTGCCCGCGCCCGCCGCCGGAACGGAGGCCCCGTCGACGAGCAGGCCGACGACCTCGGACTCGGCGCTCACCTGGTCGTAGCCGAGGAACTCGACCTTGCCGGCCTTCTCCAGGATCTGCCCGAACACCGAGATGTCGGCGTTGCCGGTCTTCTTGGCGGCGGCGTCGGCCTTGGCGAGGTCGCGCTGCTCCTTCATCAGCCGGCGGAAGCCCTCCTCGTCGACCTTGAGGCCCTGCTCGGAGGCCATCTCCAGGGTCAGGTCGATCGGGAAGCCGTAGGTGTCGTGGAGCCGGAAGGCCTGGTCGCCGGAGAGCACCGTCGCCGACTTGCGCTTGGTCTCCTCCACGGCCGCGTCGAAGATCGCGGTGCCGGTGCGCAGGGTGCCGAGGAAGGAGGCCTCCTCGGCGTCGATGATGCCGTGGATCTGCGGGGCGTCGGCCTTGAGCTCGGGGTACAGCTCGCCCATCACGTCGATCGCGACCGCGGTGAGCTCGTGCATGTAGCGGTCCTCGCCGGAGCCGAGCAGGCGCAGGTTGCGGATCGAGCGGCGCAGGATGCGGCGGAGCACGTAGCCCCGGCCCTCGTTGCCGGGCAGCACGCCGTCGGCGACCAGCATGGTGCCGGTGCGGACGTGGTCGGCGACCACGCGCAGGCTGACGTCGGCGCGCTCGTCGCGGCCGTAGCGGGTCTTGGTGAGCTCGGCGGCGCGGTCGAGGATCTTGTAGGTGGTGTCGATCTCGTAGATGTTGTCGACGCCCTGCAGGATCGCGGCCATGCGCTCCAGGCCCATGCCGGTGTCGACGCTCTTGGCGGGCAGGTCGCCGAGGATCGGGAAGCCCTCCTTGCCGCCGCCCGCGCCGCGCTCGAACTGCATGAAGACGTTGTTCCACACCTCGAGGTAGCGGTTCTCGTCGGCGATCGGGCCGCCCTCGCGGCCGTACTCCGGGCCCCGGTCGTAGTAGATCTCGGTGCACGGGCCGCAGGGGCCGGGCACGCCCATCGACCAGAAGTTGTCGGCCATGCCCCGGCGCTGGATGCGCTCGGCGGGCACGCCCACCTTCTTGTTCCAGAGCTCGGCGGCCTCGTCGTCGTCGTGGTAGACGGTGACCCAGAGCCGGTCCTCGGGGAAGCCGAACCCGCCGTCGGCCTCGGAGCGGGTCAGCAGCTCCCAGGCGAACGGGATCGCGTCGTCCTTGAAGTAGTCGCCGAAGGAGAAGTTTCCGAGCATCTGGAAGAACGTGGCGTGCCGGGTGGTCTTGCCGACCTCGTCGATGTCCGGGGTGCGCACGCACTTCTGCACGCTCGCCGCCCGCTTGTAGGGGGGCGTGCGCTGGCCCAGGAAGTAGGGCTTGAAGGGGACCATGCCCGCGGGGACCAGAAGCAGCGTCGGGTCCTCGGCGATCAGGCTGGCCGAGGGCACGACGGTGTGCCCACGCTCCTCGAAGAAGCGCAGGAAGCGGCGGGCGATCTCTGCCGACTCCATGTCAGCGGCCATCCTTTACGTCGTAGTGATAGGTGTTTTCCACACTGTCGAGCCCGAATCGGGACCGCAACTCGGTTTCCTTCCGGGCCGCGCCGTCCAGCGCGTCCGCGGCCACGTCGCGGGCCTGGTCCAGGAGGCCGGAGGCGCCCCGGGCCGCGCGCCGCGCCAGGTGGTTCGGGTGCAGTTCGGCCAGCCTACGCCTGACCCACAGCGCGCCGAACGCGCCCAGGGACATGTAGAACAGTCTCCGGATCACCGCCGCCGCCTCTCCAGCGCCCGGGCGCCGGACGCGGCCCGCCCGCGGGCGCCGATGGCCCGCCGGAGGCCGTGGCCGAGCGCCACCGCCTTGATCATAGGGCCGGTCACCAGGACCTGTGCGACGCCGCTGACCTTGGCCGCGTGCCCGCTGACCTGCTTGACGTCGCGGACGATGGCCTCGACGGCGACGAGCTGGCGGTTCGTCTCGTTGACGGTGACGGCCGCGTCCTCCAGCAGCGGCACCGCCCGGTCGCTCAGCTCGGAGACCATCTTGGTGGTCTCGGTGAGCAGCCGGGACAGCTTGAGCAGGACCACGGCCAGGAAGCAGACCAGGACCACCCAGGCCACGGCCACGATCAGGCCGGCGACCTCTCCTGCGGTAAGCATGCGCCGATCTCCCTGTCTACCCGGCTGGAATGGCAAGACCCTATCGCGTCTCGCCCCGTTCCCCCGGCATGCCGCGTCACGACGGGCTTCTCCGCATATGCGGAGCCGATCCGGGAGAGGCCACGGAGCCGGTCGCCGCGGGCGGATCCGCCGCAGGATGGAACCCCCTAACCTGCCTGACCGCCCCGGAGGAAGGCCCGGATCCTGGCCCAGCGGTCCGCGAAACCCGCCTCGGCGCCGTGCCGGGTGGGCCGGTAGTAGCGGCGGCCGCGCAGCGGCTCGGGCAGGTAGTCCTGGCGGACCAGGCCGTGCTCGAAGTCGTGCGGGTAGCGGTAGCCCTGCCCGTGGCCGAGCTTCGCGGCTCCCGGGTAGTGGGCGTCGCGCAGGTGGCCGGGGACCTGGCCGATGTCTCCGCGGCGCACGTCCGCCGCGGCCGCGTCGACGGCGGTGATCACCGCGTTGGACTTGGGCGCCAGCGCGCAGTGGATCACCGCCTGGGCGAGGTTGAGCCGCCCCTCCGGCAGCCCGATGAACTCCACCGCCTGGGCCGCGGCCACCGCCGTCTGCAGGCAGGTGGGGTCGGCCATGCCGACGTCCTCGGAGGCGAAGATCACGATACGGCGGGCGATGAACCGGGGGTCCTCCCCCGCCTCGACCATGCGGGCCAGGTAGTGCAGGGCGGCGTCGGCGTCGGAGCCGCGCATGCTCTTGATGAAGCCGCTGACCACGTCGTAGTGCTGGTCGCCCTGGCGGTCGTAGCGGACGGCCGCCTTGTCCACCGCGCGCTCCACCGTCTCGACGGTGATCTCCCCGTCGGCGATCAGCGCGGCGGCCTCCAGGTAGGTGAGCGAGCGGCGGGCGTCCCCGCCCGCCAGCCGTACCAGGTGGTCGGCGGCCTCGGGGTCGAGCCGGACCCGCCCGTCCAGGCCCCGGGGGTCGGCGACCGCCCGCTCCAGCACCGTGCGGACGTCGTCGCCGGACAGGGGTTCCAGGGTGAGCAGCAGGGAGCGGGAGAGCAGCGGGGAGATCACCGAGAAGAACGGGTTCTCCGTGGTCGCGCCGATGAAGGTGACCCAGCGGTTCTCCACCGCGGGCAGCAGGGCGTCCTGCTGGGCCTTGTTGAACCGGTGCACCTCGTCGACGAACAGCACGGTCTGCCGGCCGGACATGCCCAGCTCGCGGCGGGCCTGCTCGATGGCGGCGCGGACCTCCTTGACGCCGGCCGACACCGCGGACACCTCCACGAACCGGCGCTCGGTCACCCCCGCCACGACGTAGGCGAGGGTGGTCTTGCCGGTGCCGGGCGGCCCCCACAGGAACAGGGACATCGGCGCCTCGGCCTCGACCAGCCGGCGCAGCGGGGTGCCCGGGCCGAGCAGGTGGCGCTGGCCGACCACCTCGTCCAGGCCGCACGGGCGCATGCGCACCGCGAGCGGCTGCTGGCCGCGGTGTGCCTCCTCCGCCGCCGAATCGAACAGGCTGTCCACGCCCCGACAGTACCGCCGCCGCGGGGAATCAGCTTCCCCAGACGGCCGCGACCCCGCTGTGACCGGCGCCGCGGGGGATCAGCTTCCCCAGACGGCCACGGCCCCGCTGTGACCGGCGCGGACCACGTAGTAGACCGCCACCACCGCCAGGAGCACGGTGAGACCGGAGACGGCGATCTCCACCGGCCGGCCGTACCGGGCGGCGCGCACGACGTGCAGCATGCCCAGCGAGGCCAGTCCGAGGGCGAGGACGGCCAGCACCAGCGGTCCGCCGAAGCTCTCGTGCTCGGCGATGCGCTCGCCCAGCTGCCCTCCGGCGGAGGAGAACCGGCCGTTCTTCAGCTCGGCGCCGCTCTGCCTGGCCGCGAAGGCGGCGGGAGGAGCGGCCACGGCCAGCCCGAGGACCGCCCAGCCCAGGGCGGCGCGGGTGCGCGGGGCCAGCGCGTAGACGGCCGCCGCCACCGCCAGCAGCGGCGTCAGCACCACGGTCGCGTGGATGATCAGGGGGTGGGCGGGGAGGCCCAGGATCTCGTTGAACATGAGGTGACTCCGGTCGTGCGCGGCTGGCGTGGTCGTCGCCAGACCGGAATCCCATCACGGCGGGGATCTGGAACGTGTAAAGACCTCCGGGATCTCCTCTCTCCTCCCCTCCCGCCCCTTACATCCACCACACTCCGGGGCCGGTACGCTTTCGCGGAGTCAACAGTCATACAGATGGTGATCCTGGAGGACATAGCGGTGAGCGGCGAAGACCGCCAGAGCCAGCTGGCGCGGGAGCACAAGGAGCGTCAGGCCCGACGTGCCGAGCAGGCGGGCAAGGCCAAGCGGAACACCTTCATCGGAGCCGGCGCCGCGGTGGTGGTCGTGGTCGGAGGCGTGATCGCCGCCTCGACCTGATGGGAGGGAGCGGCGACGAGGAGCCGGTGGCCGCCCAGACGCCGGTCCCGTCGGAGAGCGCCTCCACCCCTGCGGCGCCCGACCTCACCGCCTCGGCCAAGCCGGGCGCCACCACTTGCGAGTACCGCAAGGACACCACCGGCAGCCCGGCCAAGTTCGTGGGCTACCCGCCCAAGAAGCCGAACCTGGACCTGAAGACGATGACGATCACCACCAACCACGGTGACATCGTGATCGACCTGGTGACCTCGGCGACCCCCTGCACCGTCAACTCGCTGGCGTTCCTGGCGAAGAAGAACTTCTACGACGGCACCAAGTGCCACCGGCTGGCCACCCCGGAGAACTCCGGACTCGGCCTGCTGCAGTGCGGCGACCCGCAGGCCAAGGCCGACGGCAAGAACCCCACCGACGGCCAGGGCAGCTCCGGCTACGTCTTCAACGACGAGAACCTGGGCGGCCTGTCGTACGGCAGGGGCACCATCGCCCTGGCCCAGGCCCCCGACGCGGCCAACCAGAACGGCAGCCAGTTCTGGATCTCCTACAGCAACGAGACCGCCCAGCTGGACGCCGGCCCGGCCTACACGCCGTTCGGCACCGTCTCCAAGGGCATGGAGATCATCGACAAGATCGTCGCCGGCGGGTGGATCACCAACGAGGCCGACATCACCGGAGACGGTGGCTCCCACGCCCCCAAGATCCCGGTGCTCATCAAGGACGTCAAGCTCTCCTGAGCCCGCACGCGCGGACGCCCCGGCGGTGGAGGACCCACCGCCGGGGCGTCCGCGTTCCCCGCGCGGGCGGCCCGCGCCGGTGGTCTCCTCGCCACCGGCCGCCGACGCCTGTGATCCCCGTCACATCGACGCGCTCCTCCCCGCCTCTGGTCCAAGCTGGAGGGAGGGGACGTCCGAACCGTGACGAGGAGCACCGATGCCGGAGCCGACGACGGAGAGACTGCCGTTCGAGTTCATGCTCAGCCCGGAGTTCGGGCGCGACCCGTACACCGAGTACGGCGGGCTGCGCGAGCGGGGGCCGGTCCACGCGATCGACTTCCCGCGCGGGGTGCCGGCGTTCGTGGTGATCGACCACGAACACGGCCGCCAGGCGCTGACCGACCCGCGGCTGGCCAAGGGCCTCGGCCACGCGCCGGACTTCTTCCGGGACGCCGTCGTGCGGGGCAACCCGGCGCTCGCCAGGAACATGCTCAACAGCGACCCGCCGGACCACACGCGCCTGCGCCGCCTGGTCGCCGGGGCCTTCACCGCGCGGCGGACCGCGAACCTGGCCCCCCGGATCCAGGAGATCGCCGACCGGCTGGTCGACACGATGGAGGCCGCGGGCCGGGCCGACCTCCTCGACGACTTCGCCTTCCCGCTGCCGATCACCGTGATCTGCGAGCTGCTGGGCGTGCCCGCCGCCGACCGGGCCGATTTCCGCGAGTGGTCGGCCAGCCTGATCACCCCCGCGTTCACCGAGGAGGCCGCCAGGCGGCGCGACGAGGTGAACGCCGCCGTCCGCGCCTACTTCGCCCGGCTCATCGACGAGCGGCGGCGGACCCCCCGGGACGACATGATCAGCGCGCTGGTCACCGCCCGCGACGAGGACGGGCTGCTGAGCGAGCAGGAGCTGCTCGCCACGCTCACGCTGCTGCTCATCGCCGGGCACGAGACCACGGTCAACCTCATCGGCAACGGCATGCTGGCGCTGCTGACCCACCCCGGGCAGCTCGGCCTCCTGCGGGAGCGGCCCGAGCTGCTGCCGGGCGCGATCGAGGAGTTCCTCCGCTACGAAGGGCCGGTGGAGCGGGCCACGTTCCGCTTCGCCACCGAGGACATGGAGATCGCCGGCGTCCCGGTGCCCAAGGGCAGCGTGGTGCACGTCTCGCTCGGCGCGGCGGGCCGCGACCCGGCGGCGTTCGACGACCCCGACACGCTGGACGTCACCCGCACCGACAACCACCACCTCGCCTTCGGCCACGGCGTCCACTTCTGCCTGGGCGCCCCGCTGGCCCGGCTGGAGGCGCGGATCGCCTTCGAGACGTTGCTGCGCCGGCTGCCTGGCCTCAGGCTCGCCTGCCCGCCCGAGGAGGTGGCCTGGCGCCGGACCGGCTCGCTCATCCGCGGCCTGCAGGCGCTGCCCATCCGCTTCTGACGCGAAGGAGCCCCGGCGGGCGTCGTCCGCCCGCCGGGGCTCCTCCGGCATGCCCGAGGTCAGGCCTCGGCCGCCTCCTTGGGCTTGACGTCGACGCCCGCCTCCTTGCGCTGCTCACCCGTGATCGGGGTGGGCGCGCCGGTCAGCGGGTCGAAGCCGGAGGCCGTCTTCGGGAAGGCGATCACGTCGCGGATCGAGTCGCCGCCGGCCAGCAGCATGCAGACCCGGTCCCAGCCGTAGGCGATGCCGCCGTGCGGCGGCGGGCCGTACTTGAACGCCTCCAGCAGGAAGCCGAACTTGCTCTCGGCCTCCTCCTTGGAGATGCCGAGCACGTCGAAGACGCGCTGCTGCATCTCGGCGCGGTGGATCCGGATCGAGCCGCCGCCGATCTCCATGCCGTTGCAGACCATGTCGTAGGCGTAGGCCAGCGCCTCGCCCGGGTTGTCCTGGAAGGTGTCGGCCCACTCGGGCTTGGGGCCGGTGAACGGGTGGTGCACCGCGGTCCAGCCGGACTGGCGGCCGACGTCGTCGTAGACGGGCTCGAACATGGGCGCGTCGACGACCCAGAGGAAGTTCCACGCCGACTCGTCGATCAGGCCGCAGCGGCGGCCGATCTCCAGGCGGGCCGCGCCGAGCAGGTCGCGGGAGTCGGCGGGCTTGCCGGCCGCGAAGAAGATCGCGTCGCCGGGCTCGGCGCCCACCTTCGCGGCCAGGCCCGCGGCTTCGGTCTCCGACAGGTTCTTGGCGACCGGGCCGCCGAGCGTGCCGTCCTCGCCGACCAGCACGTAGGCCAGGCCCCGGGCCCCGCGCGACTTGGCCCACTCCTGCCAGCCGTCCAGCTCCTTGCGGGTCTGGGAGGCGCCGCCCGGCATCACCACGGCGCCGACGTACGGCGCCTGGAAGACGCGGAAGCTCGTCTCGGCGAAGAACTCCGTCATCTCGACCAGCTCGCAGCCGAACCGCAGGTCCGGCTTGTCCGAGCCGTAGCGGGCCATGGCCTCGGCGTAGGTCATCCGGGGCAGCGGCACCGGCAGCTCGTAGCCGATCGTCTCCTTCCAGATGCGGCCGATCAGCGCCTCGCCCAGGGCGATCACGTCGTCCTGGTCCACGAAGGACATCTCGATGTCGATCTGGGTGAACTCCGGCTGCCGGTCGGCGCGCAGGTCCTCGTCGCGGTAGCACTTGGCGAGCTGGTAGTAGCGCTCCAGGCCGGCGACCTGCAGGAGCTGCTTGAACAGCTGCGGCGACTGCGGCAGGGCGTACCAGTTGCCCGGCTGGAGGCGGACCGGCACCAGGAAGTCGCGGGCGCCTCGGGCGTGGAGCGGGTGAGCGTCGGGGTCTCGACGTAGACGAACCCGTGCTCGTTCATCACCTCGTTGGCCAGGTAGGTGGCCTTGGAGCGGATCCGCATGGCGTGGGCGACCTGCTGGCGGCGGATGTCGAGGTAGCGGTACTTCAGCCGCGCCTCCTCGGACACGCCTGCTGTGCCCTCGATGGGGAACGGCAGCGGCGCGGACTCGCTCAGCACCTCCACCTCGGAGGCGACGACCTCGATCGCGCCGGTCGGCAGGTCGGGGTTCTCGTTGCCCGCGGGCCGGACCCGCACCTCCCCGACGACCTTCACGCAGTATTCGGCACGCAGGCCGTGCGCGTCGTCCTCCTCGCGGAAGACCACCTGTGCCGAGCCCGAGGCGTCCCGCAGGTCGATGAAGACCACACCGCCGTGGTCACGGCGGCGCGCCACCCATCCGGCCAGCGTCACCTGCTCCCCCGCGTGCTGCTCGCGCAGCGATCCCGCGGTGTGCGTGCGAATCACGAAAACTTCCCCTTCAGGATGTCGACGACCTCGGCCAACGGCACCTCGGTCTGCTCTGCGGTGGTCAGGTCCTTCAGCTGTACGGCCTGCGCCTCGAGGTCGCGGCCGCCCAGGATCAGCGCGTAGCGGGCCCCGGAGCGGTCGGCGCCCTTCATGGCCCCCTTGACGCCCTTGCCGCCGAACGACATGTCGGCGGCCAGGCCGGCCCGTCGCAGCTCGGCGACGAGCCGGAACATCCGGCGGCGCGCCTCCTCCCCCAGCGGCACACCGTACACCTGTACCCGCCGGTGCGCGGTGTCCTCCTCCAGCAGCCCTTCGGCCTCCATGGCCAGGATCGTCCGGTCCACACCGAGGGCCCAGCCGACGCTCGGCAGCGCCGGGCCGCCGATCATCTCACTCAGCCCGTCGTAGCGGCCGCCGCCGCCGACCGCCGACTGCGAGCCCAGGCCGTCGTGGACGAACTCGAAGGTGGTGCGCGTGTAGTAGTCGAGGCCGCGGACCAGCCGCGGGTCGTCGGTGTAGGCCAGGCCGGCGGCGGCCAGCAGGGAGCGGACCTCCTCGTGGTAGGCCTTGCACGCCTCGCACAGGTGGTCGACGACCAGGGGCGCGCCGGCGAGCTGCGCCTGCACCTCGGGCCGCTTGTCGTCCAGCACGCGCAGCGGGTTGATCTCGATCCGGGCCCGGGTGGGCTCGTCCAGGTCGAGGGCGCGCAGGAACTCCTGGAGCGCGGCGCGGTAGGCGGGGCGGCACTCCTTGCAGCCCAGCGTGTTGAGCAGCAGCCGCACCCCGGTCAGGCCCAGGGCGGCGAAGCCGTCGGCGGCCAGCAGGATCAGCTCGGCGTCCAGCGCCGGGTCCTCGGCGCCGAGGGCCTCGGCGCCGACCTGCGAGAAGTGGCGGTAGCGGCCCTTCTGCGCGCGCTCGTAGCGGAACTGGCTCCCGGAGTACCAGAGCTTGACCGGGAGCTGCCCGTTGTGCAGGCCGTGCTGGAGGACGGCCCGCACGACCGGCGCGGTGCCCTCCGGGCGCAGCGTGATGGAGCGCCCGCCCTTGTCGGTGAAGGTGTACATCTCCTTGGAGACGACGTCGGTCGACTCCCCGACACCGCGGATGAACAGCGCGGTGTCCTCGAAGGTCGGCGTCTCGATGTAGCCGTAGCCCGCGCGGCGGACCGGGGCGACGAGCGCCTCGCGCACGGCGAGGACCCGCTCGGAACGCGGTGGCAGCCAGTCGAAGGTGCCCTTGGGCGCCTGGAAGCTCATGGTCTCTAGATTCCCCTGGTGGGACCGGCGAACGGGGCGGCCTCCGCGAGATACGGGTTGGTGGCGCGCTCGGTGCCGATCGTGGTCTGTGGTCCGTGGCCGGGCAGGACCGCCGTGTCGTCCGGCAGCGGCAGGCACTTGGCCGCCAGGCTGCGCAGGATGGTCGGGTAGTCACCGCCCGGGAGGTCGGTGCGGCCGATGGAGCCGGCGAACAGCAGGTCGCCCGAGAACATCACGTCCGGGATCTCGTCCGTGCGGGGCAGCCTGAACGTCACCGACCCCCTGGTATGGCCCGGCGTGTGGTCGACGGTGAGCTCCAGGCCGGCCAGGTGGAGCACCTCGCCGTCGGCGAGCTCGCGCACGTCGTCCGGCTCGGTGAAGGTCAGCCCGCCGAACAGCTGCTGGCGCGTCGCCAGCGACAGTCCCTTGCCCGGGTCCGAGAGCAGCTCGCGGTCCTCGGGGTGGATCCACGCCGGCACGTCCCGGGCGCCGCAGACCGGGGCGACCGACCACATGTGGTCGAGGTGACCGTGGGTGACCAGCACGGCGACCGGCTTGAGGCGGTGCTCGCGCAGCACGTCGTCCAGGTCGCCGACGGCGTTCTGCCCCGGATCGACGATGACGCACTCCTCGCCGGCGGCGGGAGCGACGACGTAGCAGTTGGTCTGGAACGACCCTGCGGGAAAGCCGGCGATGAGCATCTGCCTCAGCTGTCTCGTCAAGAAAGCGGATGGGAATGTAACCGAAGGGTACCGGTGAGGGTCTGCGGGCTGCGAATCATGACCCTCCGGCCGATACGATTCGCCCACCTCGATATCTGAACACTCCGGCACCCGGGAGGGCGAAGCGGTGAGCGGCAAGGACCGCCAGAAGCAACTGGCTCGCGAGCACTACGAGCGGCAGACGCAGCGACGCGCGGAGCGCGAGGCCAGGGCCAAGCGAATGACGATCATCGGGAGCAGCGTGGCCACCGTGGTGGTCGTGGGCGCCGTCGTCGCCGCGACCGTGCTGCTCGGAGGCGAGGACCCGGCCGTCTCGGCGAGCCCGGAGCCCTCCGCGTCGGCGAGCCAGGCCGCGGCCGACCCCAAGGCCTTCGACCCGGCCACCGGCACCTGCGGCTACATCGCCTCCCCCGGCGGCGTGGTCAAGGACGTCGGCACGCCCCCGGCCAAGGTGGACACCTCTCCCAAGGCGATGACCCTGAAGACCAACCGGGGCGACATCGTCATCGAGCTGGACGCCGCCAAGACCCCCTGCACGGTCGGCTCCTTCGCCTTCCTGGCGGAGAAGGACTACTTCGACGGGACCAAGTGCCACCGGCTGGGCTCCGAGCAGTTCCCGGTCCTGCAGTGCGGCGACCCGCTGGCCAAGGCCGACGGCAAGGGCGCCACCGACGGCCAGGGCGGCCCCGGATACCGTTTCGTGGACGAGAACCTCACCGGCGCCAAGTACACCCGCGGCGTGGTGGCCATGGCCAACAGCGGCCCCAACACCAACGGCAGCCAGTTCTTCATCGTGTACGGCGACGCCGAGCTGGGCCCGAACTACACGCCGTTCGGTACGGTTACCAAGGGCCTGGAGATCGTCGACAAGGTGAACAAGGGCGGCGTCATCACTCCGGGAGCCGACGGCACCGGAGCCCCGAAGGAAACCGTTGAGATCAAAGACGTGACAATGTCATCCAAGAGCTGACGTAATACAACCAAACACATCCGGGGCCGACGGTCCTGGGAGGGCTGATGAAAGTGCGGGAGGACACGGTGAGCACCGACCCGTGGGGCCGGGTAGACGACGACGGCACCGTCTACGTGCGTACGGCTGAGGGAGAGCGGGCCGTCGGGTCCTGGCAGGCCGGCGAACCGGAGGAGGCGCTCGCCTACTTCCGCCGCAAGTTCGACGAGCTGGCCGGGCAGGTCACGCTGCTGGAGCAGCGGGTCCGCGGCACCGACCTGGCCCCCGCCCAGGCCGAGGCGACGGTCGCCAAGCTCCGCGAGTCCATCACCGACGCCCACGCCGTCGGCGACCTGGACTCGCTGCTGAAGCGGCTGGACGCCCTCACCGAGCTGGTGGGCCAGCGCCGAGAGGAGGTCAAGGCCGCCCGCGAGGTGGCCCGCGCCGAGGCCAAGGCCGTCAAGGAGCGGATCGTCGCCGAGGCCGAGAGCGTGGCGGAGTCCACCACCCACTGGAAGACGGGCGGCGAGCGCCTGCGTCAGCTGGTGGAGGAGTGGAAGGCCGCCGAGCGCATCGACCGGGTCACCGAGGCGGCGCTGTGGAAGCGCCTGTCGGCCGCCCGCACGGCCTTCGCCAAGCGCCGCAAGGCCTACTTCGCGGGGCTGGACGAGCAGCGCGAGGGCATCCGCTCCACCAAGGAGCGGATCGTCGCCGAGGCGGAGGCCCTGGCCTCCTCCACCGACTGGGGCGCCACCGCGTCGGCCTACCGCGAGCTGATGCGGCAGTGGAAGACGGCGGGCCGGGCCTCCCGCGAGGTCGAGGACGAGCTCTGGAACCGGTTCAAGGCCGCCCAGGACCAGTTCTTCCAGGCCCGCTCCGCGGTCTTCGCCGAGCGGGACGCCTCGTTCGCGGCCAACGCCGAGGTCAAGGAGCGGCTCCTGACCGAGGCTGAGCGGATCCTCCCGGTCACCGACGCCCGCGCCGCCCGGGCCGCCCTGCGCGGCATCCTGGAGCGCTGGGAGGAGGCCGGTCCCGTCCCGCGCGAGCAGCGCGACCGGCTGGAGGGCGGGCTGCGCAAGGTCGACGACGCGGTCCGCAAGGCCGAGGAGGCGGAGTGGAAGCGCTCCAACCCCGAGGCCCGTGCCCGTGCCCAGAACACGGTGGACCAGCTCCGCAAGTCCATCGAGCAGCTGGAGGCCCGCCTGGCCAAGGCCTCGGCCGCGGGCAAGGACAAGGACGTCAAGGACGCGGAGGAGGCGCTGACCGCCCGCCGCTCCTGGCTGGAGGAGGCCGAGCGCACGCTCGCCGAGTTCTCCTGACCGGCTGAACCCGACCCGGGGGCGCGTCCTGTTCGCAGGGCGCGCCCCCGGTCCGTCCTCCGGCCCGGAGCGGGGGGATCCGGCGGGAACCGCCCGTCAGGACCCGGCGCCGCTCACCCGGTAGACGTCGTAGACGCCCTGGATGTTGCGGACGGCCTTCAGGACGTGGCCCAGGTGCTTGGGGTCGCCCATCTCGAAGGTGAACTTGCTGATCGCGACCCGGTCGCGGGAGGTCGTCACCGACGCCGACAGGATGTTCACATGCTGGTCGGACAGGGTCCGGGTGACGTCCGACAGCAGGCGGGGCCGGTCCAGCGCCTCCACCTGGATGGCCACGAGGAAGACCGAGTCGTCCCCGGGCGACCAGGCGACCTGCACCAGCCGGTCCGGCTCGGACCTGAGCTGCTCCACGTTGGGGCAGTTGCTGCGGTGCACCGACACGCCGTGCCCGCGGGTGACGAAGCCGACGATCTCGTCCCCGGGGACCGGGGTGCAGCAGCGCGAGAGCCGTACCCAGACGTCGGAGTCGCCGGCCACCACCACGCCCGCGCCGCCGCCGCCCGCGCGGGGGCGGCCGCGCAGCTTGGTCGGGACGGCCGCCTCGGCGATGTCCTCCTCGGCGCCCTCCACTCCCCCGATGGACTGCACCAGCTTCTGCACGACCGTCTGGGCGGCCGTGTGGCCCTCTCCGACGGCCGCGTAGAGGGAGGAGACGTCCGGGTAGCGCAGCTCCCTGGCGAGCGTCAGCAGGGACTCTCCGGACATCAGGCGCTGCAGCGGCAGCCCCTGCTTGCGCATGGCGCGGCCGATGGCCTCCTTGCCCGCCTCGATCGCGGTCTCGCGGCGCTCCTTGGAGAACCACTGACGGATCTTGTTGCGGGCCCGGCCGGACTTGACGAACTTCAGCCAGTCGCGGGACGGGCCCGCGTCGGGCGACTTGGAGGTGAAGATCTCGACGGTGTCGCCGTTGCTCAGCCGGGACTCCAGCGGCACCAGGCGGCCGTTGACCCGGGCGCCGATGCAGCGGTGGCCGACCTCGGTGTGCACGGCGTAGGCGAAGTCGACCGGGGTCGCGCCCTCCGGCAGGGCCATGACCTGGCCTCTGGGGGTGAAGACGTAGACCTCGGAGACCGACAGGTCGAAGCGGAGCGACTCCAGGAACTCGCCCGGGTCGGCGGTCTCCTTCTGCCAGTCCAGGAGCTGGCGGAGCCAGGCCATGTCGCCGGCGCTCTTCAGCTTCGTCCCCGCGGGCCCGGAGGTGTTCATCTCCTCCTTGTACTTCCAGTGCGCGGCGACGCCGTACTCGGAGCGGTGGTGCATGGCGTGGGTGCGGATCTGCAGCTCCACCGGCTTGCCCTCAGGACCGATCACCGTGGTGTGCAGCGACTGGTACATGTTGAACTTGGGCATCGCGATGTAGTCCTTGAACCGGCCGGGCACCGGGTTCCACCGCGCGTGGATCGTTCCGAGGGCGGCATAGCAGTCGCGGACCGTGTCCACCAGCACCCGGATGCCGACCAGGTCGTAGATGTCGTCGAACGCGACGTCACGGGCGATCATCTTCTGGTAGACCGAGTAGTAGTGCTTGGGCCGTCCCTTGACCACCGCGCGGATCTTCGCCTCCCGCAGGTCGGCGAAGACCTTCTCGATGACCTCCTGCAGGAACAGGTCCCTGCGCGGGCCCGCTCCGACACCATCCGGGCGATCTCGTCGTAGCGCTTGGGGTAGAGCATGGCGAACGCGAGATCCTCCAGCTCCCACTTGATGGTGTTCATCCCCAGCCGGTGGGCGAGCGGCGCGAAGATCTCCAGCGTCTCGCGGGACTTCTGCTGCCGCTTGTGCTCCGGCAGGTAGCGCATGGTGCGCATGTTGTGCAGCCGGTCGGCGAGCTTGATGATCAGCACCCGGATGTCGCGGCTCATCGCGACGACCATCTTGCGCACGGTCTCGGCCTGGGCGGCGTCGCCGAACTTGACCTTGTCGAGCTTGGTCACGCCGTCGACCAGCAGCGCGATGTTGTCGCCGAAGTCGGTGCGGAGCTCGTCCAGGCTGTAGGCGGTGTCCTCGACGGTGTCGTGCAGCAGCGCCGCGCAGAGCGTCTCGTCGTCGGTGCCCAGCTCGGCCAGGATCGTCGCCACGGCCAGCGGGTGCGTGATGTACGGATCACCGCTCTTGCGCTTCTGATCGCGGTGGTGGTAGGCCGCCACGTCGTAGGCCCGCTCGATCAGCCGCAGGTCCGCCTTCGGATGGGTCGCGCGGACCGTCCGGAACAGCGGTTCAAGAACCGGGTTCATGGCGCCACCCCATTGCCCCCCAAAGCGGGCGAGCCTACGCCGCACCGCCGGTTTCTCCTCGGTGGCTCCGGACATGGCGGAACCGGCGTCGACTGCCGGGACGGCCATCTCGGAACCGCCTTCGTCGGCGGTCACGTCGGGCACGACCACATCACGGGGCACTCAGACTCCTCACGTTCGAGTCCAGATCCCTCAGTGTATCCAGACCCGCACGGCCACTTCCCCCGGCGGGGTGGATCAGACGACCACGAGGGGGTGCACTTCCACCCCGTCGAGCAGCTCCCGCCCCTTGAGGAAGGCCAGTTCCATCAGTACGGCGACGGCCACGACCTCGGCTCCCGTCCTGCGGACCAGTTCCACCGTCGCGCGCGCCGTACCTCCGGTGGCGAGCACGTCGTCGACGATCAGGACCCGGTCGCCCGGGGCGAACGCGTCCCGGTGGATCTCGATGACCGCGGAGCCGTACTCCAGATCGTAGGACGCGTCGAAGGTCTCGGAGGGCAGTTTGCCCTTTTTGCGCACCGGGACGAACCCGGCGCCGGCCTTGTAGGCCGCCGGGGCGCCCAGGATGAACCCCCTGGCCTCGATACCGACGATCTTGTCCACCTCGTGCAGCCCCGCCAGTTCGTCCGTCACCGCGGCGAACGCCTCGGGATCGGCGAGCAGCGGGGTGATGTCCTTGAACATCACCCCCGGCTTCGGGTAGTCGGGCACATCGCGGATCCGGTCCAGGATCAGCCGGCTCAGGTCACTCATGATCCACCCCTGCGGGAAAGAGGCCGCCGGCGAAAGGGCCGTCGGCGAGAACGAGGAAAACGCCTCCGCCCCCCCGCGGACGGGAGGCGGAGGCGCGATCTCGTACGGGACTACTTCTTCTTGCGCTTCTCGCCGCCGGACCCGGTGGCGGCTCCGGCCGCCACCGGCTGGCGCGCGGCCTTGGCTCCGGCCCCGCCGCCCGTGGCGGCGAGCCTGCGGGCGATCGCCTGGTAGCGCGGCTCGCGCTCCTTCAGCGTCACCAGCAGCGGCGTCGCCACGCACAGCGAGGAGTACGTGCCGACGATCATGCCGACGAACAGCGCCAGCGACAGATCCTTCAGCGTGCCCGCGCCGAACAGCGTGGTGCCGATGAACAGGATCGCCGCCACCGGCAGGATCGCCACCAGGGTGGTGTTCAGCGAGCGGATCAGCGTGTGGTTCAGCGCGTCGTTGGCGGCCTGCGTGTAGGTGACCTTCGAGGTCGTGCCGAGCTTGGCGGTGACCTCCTTGATCATGTCGAACACGACGACCGCGTCGTACAGCGAATAGCCGAGGATCGTCAGGAAGCCCAGCAGGGTCGCCGGGGTGACCTCGAACTGGGACCACGCGTAGACGCCCGCGGTGATCACCAGGTCGTGGAGCAGCGCCACGATGGCGGCCAGCGCCATCTTCCACTCGAAGGCCATCGTCAGGTACAGGATGATCGCCAGCATGAAGACGATCAGACCGATGACGGCCTTGTCGGCGACCTGGCCGCCCCACGTGGCGCCGATCACCTGGAGGGTGACGTCGTTCTGCTGGAGACCGAAGTCACCGGCGACGGTCTTCTGGAGCTCGGTCACCTGCTCGGCGGGGAGACTCTCGGTGGTGACCCGCCAGCCGCTGTTGGTCTGCTGGACGATGGGGTGCACCCCGGCGTCACCGAAGGTCTCGCGGACCTGTTCGATGCTCGCCGTCGGCGCCTTGAAGGAGAACACCGACCCGCCCTTGAACTCCACGCCCAGTTTCAGGCCGTTGACCACCAGGCCGGCGATGGAGATGATCAGCAGGACGGCGGACAGACCGTACCAGAGCTTCTGCTTGCCGACGAAGTCGACGTTGATCTCGCCCCGGTACAGGCGGCTTACGAGGCCGGCCATCATGCCTCCTGCGGAACGGTGGTGGGGCCGGCGGACGGTCCGATGCTCATGCGCTCGGCGTCCAGGCCGGAGAGGGGATGGCCCTTGGCGAAGAACTTGAGCCGGGCCAGCAGGGCGACGAACGGCTTGGTGAACATGAACACCACGACGATGTCGATGAGGGTGGTCAGGCCCATCGCGAACGCGAACCCGGCCACGCCGCCGACCGCCAGGAAGTACAGCACCAGGGCGGCGATGAACATGACCGCGTCGGCGATCAGGATCGTGCGCCGGGCGCGGACCCAGGCGATCTCGACGGCCGAGCGCAGCGTGCGGCGGCCCTCCTTCATCTCGTCGCGGATGCGTTCGAAGTAGACGATGAACGAGTCCGCGGTGATGCCGATCGAGACGATCAGGCCGATGATGTGCGGGAGCGAGAGGCGGAAGCCCGCGAAGTGGCCGAGCAGCACCACCGACTGGTAGGTCAGCACCGAGGCGACCACGAGGCTCAGCACCGAGACGGCGCCCAGTCCGCGGTAGTAGATCATCGAGTAGATCACCACGAGGCCCAGGCCGATCGCGCCGGCGATGAGGCCGCCGCGCAGCTGGTCGGCGCCCAGGGTGGAGGAGACCTCCTCGATCGAGCTCTTCTCGAACTTCAGCGGCAGCGCGCCGTACTTGAGCTGGTTGGCCAGCTCGGTGGCGGTCACCTGGGTGAAGCTGCCGGAGATCTGCGCGCGGCCGCCGGTGATGGGCTCCTGGATGACCGGCGCGGAGATGACCACGCCGTCCAGGACCATGGCGACCTGGTTGCGCGGGGCCTCGGAGTTGAAGGCGGTGGTGGTGACCTTGGACCACTGGTCCGGCCCCGAGCCCTTGAAGGAGAGCTGGACGAGCCACTCACCGGTGCTCGGCTCCACGCCCGAGGTGGCGCTGTCGATGGCGGTGCCGGTCACGGCCGCCTTCTCCAGCACGTACTTGGCGCTGCCGTCCTGGTCACAGGCGACGAACTGCTTGTTCGGGTCGTCCTGAGCGCCCTGGCCCTTGTCCTTCTTGGAGCAGTCGAGCTCCTGGAACTGCTTGAGCACCGCCGGGTCGATGCCGGTGGTGTCGACGCCCGCCAGCGGGTCCTCGGGGGCGGCGCTCCCGGTCGGCGCGGCCGACGGGGCGGCAGACGGGCTCGCCTCGCCCTTCGCGGAACCGGTCGCCTTGGCGGTCGGCTCGGCCTTCCCCGG
>NZ_CDRNDK010000076.1:0-19059 GCF_977012225.1 Planomonospora algeriensis
AGCCTAGCGATCAGATCAGCCGACTCCCTGTCGCATTTGACTTGACACCTTCCGACCTACCAGGCCGCCATCGGGGCGGTCCCTCCCTGGCCACGATCGCCAGCAGCCCTCCCAGCCCACTGGAGATATCGGCTCCTCATCCTGCAGAGCACCAACCACGGCAACGGCACTCCAGACGATCACGATGCCTACATCGACGCGGCGAAATACCCCGACGCCATCGCGCTCACCGCAGCGATGCTCACTCCCAAACGGGAAGGAACCCATGACAGGCAAAGTCATTAAGGACAAGGTGCTGTGCTACATCGTTCGTGACGGACGGTTGCTGGTCTTCCGGCACACCGACTTCAGCTACGAGGAGGTCGGAATTCAAGTCCCTGCTGGAAGCATCCGGCCGGAGGAGACACCGGAGGACGCCGCCCTTCGTGAGGCACGGGAGGAGACGGGTTTCACTCAGTTCAGGATCCTCCGGAAGCTCGGTGAGGTCACCTACGACATCAGCCCTTACCGCTTCGAGATCCAGCACCGCCACGTCTTCCACCTGGAGCTCACCGAGCCCACCCCGGAGCGATGGGCCAGCCAGGAACTCCACGATGGCGAACAGGACCCCACCAACTTCGAGTGTTTCTGGATCCCGCTGGAAGCCGCTCATGTCCTCCAGTCCGGCCAAGGTGCGCTACTCGGGGCGCTCTTCGACTGATCGCACGCGACTACCGCCCGAATCGCCAAACTCGCGACTGAGCAAGATCCAATGGCGGAGTCTGCTCTGCCCGACAGGCACAGGCTCACCCCTCACGGGTGCGCTTCGCCACTTGAAATTCCTCATCCCAGGTCACGGCACTGCTGCCGAAGACGATCCCCTGGCACAGGACAGATGTACGCCGCTCCGGTCCTGACCGCGAACATCATCTCCCGCGGGCTCGAGCGGCGCGTATGCCGGTAGGGCGAGCTGAACCGCCAGGCGCCGCCGGTGTCACGGTTCAGGATGTAGCTGCCGTGATAGCGGCTGATCGTGTACTCCTTGACGGAGAAGACGTCGTAGCTGACCGGCTGGCCGGCGGCCAGCTCGGCCTCGGCCAGGGCGGCTTGCGAAAGCCGGCAGACGATGGCCGAGCGCTTCCTGCGCTGGACCCGCCACAGCAGCACTCCGTCGCGGCCACTGCTGTAGGCGCTGGCCGGCATGGCGCGGACCAGGATGTGCAATTCGCGCAGCCGGACCGGATCGGCGAAGGTCCGGGTGCGGTCGATGACCCAAAATCCCAGCAGGAGCAACGCGCTCTGCGGCACTAAGGTCAGCGGATGCCGGTTGCCGCCCCACCACAGGGCGCTTCCCATCGCCAGTGCGCCGAGGAGCACGCTGACGGCCAGTACGGCGAGCAGGGCGCGTCTGCGGTGGGGGTTCATCCGCGCCGGGCGGCGCGCGCATCGCCACCTGTCGGATGGCATGCTCTGTCGAGCTGTCGGTGCTGCTTCATGGTGTTGTCATCCCATCGCTGATCATGGGACAAGCAGCGCCTCGCCGGCCACTGTCCGGCAGGGCCAGAACAGCTTTTTACGGTTACTCGACGCATTCTCCGCATCCCGCGCTGTAGTGAGCGGGGAACCGTTCACAGATCACGGCATCGGAAGGGCGGCGGTGCCCTGGACGATCGCGGTGGCGGGTCCGGGCGGGTGATGAGACGCTGGGCAGCGGAGTCCCGCGGGTCAGTGCGCGAGATCGCGTACGGCGGCGGCGACCTCCGCGCCGCCGCGGGGGGACAGGGTGATCGTGTAGTGGTTGACGTCCTCCACGGTGGACTCCGCGACGCCGGGCAGCCACTCGGTGGCCCGGCCGGGTGAGTACAGCGGCAGGTCCGGCTCGTCCAGCATGCCGCGGGCCGCCCGGAGGAACACGGCGGGCACCGGCAGCGGCGCGGGGACCGCGCCGGGCAGGGCGTACACCTCGGGCGCGTCGGCGAGCGCGGCCTCCATCCGGCACGCGGCCTCGAACCGGTCGCCCAGGTTCACCAGGTCGTAGTCGGCGTAGGCGGCGCACGCCTCGGTCCACTCGGCGAAGGCCGGATGCGCGCGCCACAGGTCCCGGCCCTCCTCCCGGGTCGCGAACGTCCGCTCCAGCCGGGCCACGATCGGCCCCACCGTGCGTTCGATCGCCTCCCGTACGGTGCCCGCGCCCGCGGGCAGGGGGAGCGGCGCTCCCCCGTCCACCAGGACGAGCCGGTCCACCAGGTCCCGGTGGCGGCGGGCGGTCTCGGCCACGACGAACCCGCCCATCGAGTGCCCGGCCAGCAGCGCCGGCCCGCCGCCGTAGTGCTCGATCACGGCGGCGAGGTCGTCGGCGTGCGCGGCCATGCCGTACGGCTCCGGCAGGTCCCGGCTGCCGCCCCGGCCGCGCAGGTCCACCGCGACGAAGCGGTGGTCGCGCCCCAGGTCCGGGCCGAGCAGCGTCCACGCCAGGTGGGAGGAGGTGATGCCGTGGGCGGCGACGACCAGCGGTCCCCGCTCGCCCCACACCCCCGCCCGCAGCGCGCCGCCCCGGACGGGTACCCGCTCCCTGCGGTGGACCGGCTCGCTCACCGGTTCGCTCACCGGCCCGGCGCGTCGGCCGCGGCGCCCGTCACGCTGCCCGCCGCCACTTTGCCCGCCGCCGTGTCCGCCACGACGCGGGTCACGATCGCGGCGAAGTCGGCGGTGCGCTCGATGTGCGGGCTGTGCCCGACCCCTTCGTAGACGATCTCCTCGTAGGAGCCTCCGGCCTCGGTGTAGCGGTCGAGGACCGCCCTGGTCTCGGTGACCATCGGCTGGGGCGGGCAGATCTCCTCGCCCGGCCAGCCGGGGACCGCGCCGAGCTTGCCGAGGTAGGCCAGGTCGAACAGGGACGTGTCCGAGACGATCTGGTCGACGTCGCCCCGCACCCAGGTCACGTGCGGCTTACCGGGAACCGCGACCAGGTCGTCGGCGAGGTCGAACCACTGCGGCGCCATGGCGTTGAGCACGCCACGCCGGCCGGCTCCCATACCCGGCCAGTCGTCGCAGGCGACCGCGTCGCCCGGGTAGTTGCCCTCGCCGGTCGCGGTGGACAGGACCGTGTCGAGCAGCAGCTCCTCGTCCGCGCCCAGGCTCGCCGGATCGGCCACGTAGTACGTGCGCAGGATCGTCCGGGGGCTGGCGGGCGAGTCGTCGCCGCGGTCACCGGCCGCCAGGCGGGCCACGAAGTCGGGGTTGGCCGCGCCCGCCCCGCCCAGGCCGAAGCCGTACGGCGACAGCGGCGCCTCCAGCAGCAGCGCGGCGACCCGCTCGGGGGCGTCGATCAGAAGCCGCATCGCCACGCCGCCGCCCATGGAGTGGGCCACCACGACCGGACGGGCGCCTGCCGGGAAGACCTCCTGCGCGTCCAGCAGCGCGGCCAGGTCGTCGGCGAAGTCACGCAGCCCGCGGGTGGCGTCGACCGGAGCGGCGTCGGTGCTTCCGTAACCGCGCAGGTCGGGCGCGACGATCCGCCAGTGCTCGGGCAGCAGCCGTACCAGCGGCTCCCAGAACGCCGCGGAGGAGCAGTTGCCGTGGATCAGCAGCACGGGCGGGCCGTCGATGGGTCCACGGACCAGGAGGTTGTGCCGCAGACCACGAACAGTGAGTTCCATACACGAATCCTGCCAAGGAGGACTCCGTCCGACAGTGTGGGCCGGCGACATACCTTTCTCCGCCGCATGTCGGCCGGCGACGCCGTCTCCGGTGACGCCGTCTCAGGGCCCCGCCGCACGGCGAGGCCGTGGACGATCGGCAGGAGCCGAAGACTCACCCGGTGAGGCCCGACCCGCCGCGCACGCGCCGCACGAGGTCCCCGGCGGCCTCCGGCCACTGGGCGTAGTCGAAAGCGAAGCCCGCTTCGAGCAGGCGGCCGGGGACGACCCGGCGGCTTTTCAACAGGAGTTCGGTGTCCGAGCGCAGCGCGAACGCGCCGAGCTCGGCCATCCACTCCGTTGCCGGCAGGCCCACCGGGACACCCCACGCGGCGCGCAGCACGCGCATGAACATGCGCTGTGGCAGAGGAACGGGAGCGGCGAGGTTCACCGGCCCGGTGAGGTCGTCTCGGTCGATCAGGAACTCGACGGCGCGGACGAAATCGCGGTCGTGGATCCAGGACACGTATTGCGCACCGCCCGCGACCGGGCCGCCGAGGCCGAGCCGCGCCAGCCGCAGCAAGACGTCGAAGACACCGCCGCGATCGGGGCTCATCACCATGGCGGAGCGCATGGCGACCTTGCGCGTGTGCGGGGTTCCGGCTCGCTCCTGCGCCTGCTCCCACGCTTTTGCGATCTCGACGCTGTAGGCCCAGTAGCCTGGGACACCGGGTTCAGCGCCGCCGAGCACGCCGGTCGCCTCGTCGTTGGGCGCGTCGAAGCGGTGGGAGTAGACGGTGGCGGTGCTCATCTGCAACCAGACTCGGGGAGGCCGCGCGGCGGCTGCGATCGCCTCACCCACGATCCGGGTGGAGTGCACCCGCGAATCCATCATGGCCTGCAGATTGGCCGGAGTGTAGCGGCAGCTGACGCTGCGTCCGGCCAGGTTGATCACGATGTCGCTGCCGTCGATCTCCTCCGCCCATGGACCCAGGGTCTCGCCGTCCCAGCGGACTTCACGGCCGCGCACCGGCCCTCTGGTGAGGACCACGACCTCATGGCCTGCGGCGGTCAGCGCGTGATTCAGGATCGTGCCTACCTGCCCGGTTCCCCCGGGTATCACTATCTTCATCAGGCTTCCCCCAGGTGTATGGGGAGAGCCTAGCGCAGGGAGTTGAACGCGTTCAAAAGGGAGTCGGTGCTCACATCGTCCGTCTCCTCCCCGCCCTCACTCTGCCTGGAGATCACGGCGGCCTCCGGCAGGACAAGATGAGTACGCGTACTCAGCCGGAGCCGGGTATGCACGTTCCCATCCATGCAACTTCCTGCCCGATTATCCATATATGAGAACAATGACGTCTTGGCCCGTCACTGGCCGGGGCATCCTGATCGGCGCCGTTGTCGGGACGGTGGAGGGTGCGATCTGGTGGCATGCCGAAGGCATCGCCGTCATCCACCTGTTCCTGATACTGGTCGTACCTGTGCCGCTGGGCGCGATGCTGGCCGTACGCACCCGGCTGCCCCGCTGGTGGGCGACCGCGCTGGCCGGGCCGCTCGCCTTCGCGGCCCTGGTGCAGGCGCTGAACGCTCTCATCTCCAGCCACTCCGCTCCCGAACCGCCCACGGCGTTCCACGTGCTCCCGTCCGTCCTCGCCGGGATGACCGGTTACGCGGCGGTGGCCTGGATCGCCGCGAGCCGCGAGCCGCGGTCCGCGGTGGCCGAGGATCGCGGCGGCCGTGACGCTCTCCCTCCTCGTCGCCGTCATCCTCCAGGGACGGGCCGCGATCGCCGACTGGCACGAGGAGCGGGCGATAACGGGCCTGGATCTCACCCTCCTCGGCCTCGACGCGCGCACCTACCAGTCCAACGGGTCCATCGTCTGGCAGGACCTCGAAGAGAGGGACCCGCCCGGCGGACACCGGTCAGCAGACGCCGGGCAGCGAGCAGACCTTCACCGCCATCTTCCGGGCATCCTTCAGCTGCCGGCGGAAGTCCGAGGCGCGCACCTCGCTGTACTCCCCGGCGTGCATGTAGCTCACCAGGGCGCGGCCCTTGCGCACGATGACGCCCCGCCGACCGCCGATGGCGGGACCTCCGTCCTTGCGGTCGTAGTTCTGGACGATCACCCGGACGGCCTGGTCCCCCGTTTCGATCTTCTCCGTCCAGCCCCTGGCGACCACCTGGCCGCCCTCGTCGGCCTCGCATCCACCGGCCCGTTTCCGCAAGTCGGCCATTGCCGTGCGCGCGGTCCGCTCGGAGCGGTAGATCACGACCTGCTCGGCCTGGTAGAACTCCGGCGCCGTGTAGGTGACCGTCCGGGTGCTCACCCGGCCCCGGTCCTTGGAACGGCCCACGCCGCAAGGCGAGAGGCTGAGACGTTCGTGCCGGTCACTGATCGTCCACTTCTCCTCCTCCGGGTACCTCACCGGCTTGCGGGCCCGGGCCTCGTGGAGCAGGAAGTCCCTCGGCAGTTTCCAACCGCGATCCCCCGCTCCCGTGTGCTTCCCCGCGGCGGCGGCCCCGGTGACCGCCCCGGCAGTGGCGCCTCCTCCCGCCAGGACGACCGCGGTGAGCGCCCCGGCCGCCACCGCCGCCACGCGATTCATCGTCCGACCCGTACCCGCCATGGTGACTCCTCCGCGTCCGTGCTCCGGTCCCATACACGATGCGACAGCCGCCGCGCGCAAAAGGTTCACGCCCCGGAGAAGAGATCCGCGGTCGGACACGGTGCACCCGCTACCGTTGCCGGATGCACACCATCGAGCTGACCTGCGACGACGTGCTCGACTCGGCGGTGCGCGCGGCCTGGGACCGGCTGGCGGCCGAGGGACTGCCCGGCCAGGCACGGCACCCGCATCCGACCAACCGCCCCCACCTGACGCTGGCGGTCTGCGAACGGCTGCCGCCCGACGCGCCGGCCGCGTTCGCCGAGGCCTTCGGTGACCTGCCGGTGCCGGTCAGGCTGGGGCCGCTGCTGCTGTTCGCCGGCCGGGCGCGGGTGCTGGCCTGGGGCGTGGTGCCGGAGGACCGGCTGCTGGCCGTACACGCGGGGGCGTGGCGGGTACTGGGCGGCTTCTGCGGCGGCAACCCGCTGCACGCGCCGGGACGGTGGATCCCGCACGTGACGCTCGCCCGCAACCTGGACGCCGGAACCCGGGCGCAGGCGGTCACGGTGCTCGATGGACTGGCCGAGGCCACCGGGGCGTTCTCCGGCGCGCGCAGCTACGACGGCGCGCTCCGCACGACCGTCCCCCTGGCGGGACAGGGCTGACCCGATCTGCCACCGCCGCCCCTGCCGGCGGGACGGCGCCGCGCCGGCCCCGGCATCACCCGTGCCGGCCCTGAGCGGGCGAGCGCTGCCGCCTGCCGCTGCGCGTGGCGTATCCGCCGCGCTGGAGGCAGCGAGAGGACGAGCGAGCGGCCCGGCGTCCGATGGCAGGCTCGACCATTACACGGTCACCGTCGACGTGCAGGCGGCACTACCTGATCGGGCACGTCCCGGAAGGCGACGGCGCGTCTGACGGTGTGGCCGCCCGGCAGGCGCCTGCGCACATAGGAGCGGGCCAGGGCCGCTTCAGTCTTCGGCGGCAGTCCGGACAGCAGCGCGGGCCCTGCGACCGGCGGCACGTCGTCGACCGCACCGCCGAGTACGGCGATGCGGTCGGTCAGGTTGCCGGGGCGCTCGTCGTGGCCGGCCCAGCGCACGAAGCGCCGCAGGAAGTCGTCCTCGCGCATCTTCCAGCGCCATCCCTGATACAGATCCGGCGGATACGCCTTCATGCCGACCAGGGGCCAGGCGTAGCGGAAGGCGAACCAGACGAACGACTGCGTGATCAGGGTGCCGCGGTACAGGGCCGAGACCATCGCCTGCCGTCCGGCCACCCGCGCGCCCGCGGCGTCCGCCTCACCGATCATCGTCTCCACCGCGGTCCGGACCTCGGCCGGCGGGATGCGGCCGCCGCGTACCTCGCGCCGCCACAGCCGGTACAGCGCCCCCATCGGCCAGGTGCGCAGGTGCCGCAGCACGGTGAGCTCGTAGGCGATGACGGCCGTGAGCTCGTCGCGGCTCATCTCGGTGAGGTACGGCAGGCCCAGCCGTAGCTCATCACGCCACGGCAGCACCCGCACGGCCGCCGCGTCGTGGTGCGCCCACACGTACAGCCGCCCCGGCCGGCGCGCACCGAGGGCGTCGGCGACCTCGGCGACGAGCGCGTGCAGCTCGGGATGCTCGCGTCGCGGCAGGCGATACAGACCCCGCCCGGTGCGACTGATCCGGCCGTCCCGGACGGACCTGACGGCGCGGAGCACGACCACCTCGACGGCGACGCTCAGCAGGACGGCCGTCAGCAGCACGCCGGCGAACCCGAGGCCCCGGATCAGGGGGTCGTGCAGGATCCAGGCCGCCGCGGCGGCCGCTACCACCGCCACCGGCGGGCCCAGGCGGCGAAGCCCCGGGGGGATCAGCAGCAGCGGCGCGGTCGAGACGACCGCGCGCACCGCCCGCAGCCTCGGCACCCCTGCCGGCAGGCCTGTGGTCATCGCCTCACCTTTCCGACCGTCTCGTGGCCCTCGGCCTGGGCGCGCTCGTCACGGCGCGTCCGGGGCGAGTGGTGGACCCGCGTGAGCACACCGACCCCGATATCCGAAGAATCTGTCCTGTTCGTGCATATGTGTATCCCAAAGTTAGGGCGGCCCGGAGAGCGGCTCCGCACCGCTCCTGCCGCGGTCCGGTGCGGCGGGGGCGCCGGCCCGTCCGGGAACGGCGGCGGGCCGGACGCCCGCGGTCGGGACGGCCCGTGTCCTGCGGGCGGCCGCGCCCGGATCGCTCGCCGTCCGGTGCTCGGATCTCCGGCATGTGATCATGCGCCTATGAGCGACATCACCGAACCCCCGATCGCCCGGGTGGACGTCGTGCGCGAGACCTTGCACGGCATCACGCTCGAGGACCCCTACCGGTGGATGGAGACCGGAGGCGAGGAGTTCCATCAGTGGCTGGACGGCCAAGCCAGGCAGGCCCGCGAGCACCTGGACGCCCTGCCGCACCGCTCCGGCCTGCTGACCCGGATCCGCGAACTGGGCGGTGAGCTCACGCAGCACTTCGGCCTGGCGATGGCGGCCGACAGAATCTTCGCCCTGGTACGCGAGCCGAACGCCCGCGTGCCGGTGCTGACGGTGACCGAGGCCGGCGGAGCGCGCAGGGTCCTGTTCGACCCCGCCACGCTGCCCGGCGACGGGCACCACGCCATCGACTGGTACGTGCCCTCCCCCGACGGCCGCCACGTCGCCTGCGCCGTCTCCGCCTCCGGGTCGGAGGACGGCTCCATCCACGTGATCGACGCCGATTCGGGAGCCCTGCGGGAGACGATCCCGCCCACGACGCGTTTCGCCTTCCTGAGCTGGCTGGAGGACGGCCGGTCGTTCGTCTATCACCGCTACGCGGAGCGGAATCTCTTGGACAGCCGCTCCTTCCTGCACCGCCTGGGCGCTGACCCGGCGCAGGATGCGGTGGTGCTGGCCCGCGGCCTCAACCCCCACATCGAGCTGACCCCGCGCGACCGGCCCTTCCTGGTGGTGCCGCCGCACGGCGAGTGGATGCTGGCGATCGTCTCCCACGGCGCGCTCAGCCCCTGGCCCTGGACCAGCGAGCAGCTGAGCGACTGCACGATATACGTGGCGCCGCGCACCGGGCTGGCCGACCCGGCCGCCTGCCCGTGGCGGAAGGTCGCGGGCGCAGCCGACGGCGTGACCGCCTTCGCCACCAGCCACGACACCCTGTACCTGGTCTCGTATCGGGACGCGCCGCGCTCGCGCGTGCTGGCCGTTCCGCTCGCCGCACCCGATCTGTCCCGAGCCCGGGTCATCGTGCCCGTAGGCGAGCGGGTGGTGGAGTCGGTGCGGGTGGTGGGCGACCGGCTGCTGGTGCGCGATCTCGACGGTGGCGTCAGCCGGATGCGGCACGTGCCCCTGTCCGGCGGCGAGGTGGCCGACCTCCCGATGCCGGTGGACGGCGCCATCCTGGAGTGGACCACCCACCCGACGCGGCCTGAAGCCCTGCTGCTGGTGGCCGGCTGGACCGACGCGCCACGGCTCTACCGCTACGACGGCCGATCCCTCCAGGACGCCGGGCTGGCGCCCCGCTCACCGGTGGACTTCGGCGACGTGCACGCCCGCATGCTGTACGCGCCCGCGCAGGACGGGACGCTGATCCCGCTCACCGTCATCCACCACAGGGACCTGGAGCTGGACGGCGACAACCCGGTCGTGCTCACCGGCTACGGCTCCCACGGGTTCATCGACCTGCCGGAGTTCCGTCCTGAGATGCTCGCCTGGTACGAGCGCGGCGGCGTCTACGCCGTCGCGCACCTGCGCGGCGGCGGCACCTACGGCCGCCAGTGGCACGAGGCCGGGCGCGGTGGGCGCAAGGAGGCCACCATCACGGACTTCATCGACTGCGCCGAGCATCTCATCGCCCTCGGCTACACCCGCCCGGGACGGCTGGCCGCCGAGGGCGCCAGCAGCGGCGGCATCCCCACCGGCGGCGCGCTGGTGCGCCGCCCCGATCTGTGGGCGGCCATGGCGATGCACGTGCCGACGGTGAACGCCGTGCGCAACGAGTTCACCGAGAGCGGGCCGGTCAACGTGCCCGAGTTCGGCAGCGTCACCACCGAGGAGGGCCTGCGTGCCCTGCTGATCATCGATGCCTACCTGCGGGTTCGAGACGGCGTGCCGTACCCGGCGGTGCTGCTGACCGCCGGCCTGCGTGACGCGCGGGTGCCGCCGTGGCAGCCGGCGAAGCTCGCCGCCCGCCTGCAGGCGGCCACGGCCTCCGGCCGGCCGGTGCTGATGCGCGTCGAGGAGCACGGCTGGCACGGCGCCGGCTCGACCCGAGACCGGGAGCAGGCACTGCTCGCCGATGTGCTGGCCTTCATCCTGCACGCGTCCGACAGGCCATCAAGATGATCAAGAGGCGGACGTATGGTCGGGCCGATGGCAGGGCACCGGGGTGGCGCGCACGGACGGGAAGTCCGACGATGGTGACCATGACCTACTTGGACGTCGAGGATCCGCTCGCGCTCGCCGTGGTGACGGCGATCCAGTGCGGTGACGTCGACAGGCTCCGGCGTCTGCTGGGCGAGCAGCCGGACCTGGCCCGGGTCCGGCTCGGCGATCCCGAGGGGATGTCGCGCACGCTGCTGCATGTGGCCACCGACTGGCCCGGCCACCATCCGAACGGCCCACGAACCGTCGAGGTGCTGGTGGCCGCGGGCGCCGAGGTCGACGGCCGCTTCGCCGGCCCGCACACCGAAACGGCGCTGCATTGGGCGGCCAGCACCGATGACGTGCCCGTGCTGGATGCGCTGCTGGCGGCCGGCGCCGACATCGAAGCGCCGGGCTCGGTCATCGACGGCGGTGCGCCGCTGTCCGACGCGGTCGCGTTCGGGCGATGGAACGCCGCGCGCCGCCTGGTCGAGCGCGGCGCACAGGCCAATCTGTGGCAGGCCGCGGCGCTCGGCCTGGTCGAGCGCGTATACGACCTGCTGCACGTCGACCCCGCGCCCGGCGGCCGGGAGCTGACCGGTGCCCTGTGGTGTGCCTGCCACGGCGGTCAGCGCGAGACGGCCGAGTACCTTCTGAGCCGGGGAGCCGAGCTCAACCGGGTGGGTTACGACGGGCTGACCCCGCTGGACGCCGCCTGCCGGTCCGGCGCCGACGAGCTGGCCGCCTGGTTGCGCGCGCATGGCGCCAAGACGGCCGTGCAACTGCGTTGAACACTCTTCGAGCTCGTCGACGCCGCCGGTGACGCGCCGGTCGTCGCGCCGATGGTGGAGTCCACCGCGACCAGCCGGTCGATGCCACCGGCGGCGCTCGCTCCGCTCACGCTCTACGCCGACTCCCTGACGGCCGAGCCCGCCGCGACCCCTCCCCGCGTGACGCGGCGGCGCCGGGTCGGCAGCCCGAACGTCGGGTTGGCGACGCCCCAGGCGGCGCCCTTGCAGACCAGTTCCTTGTAGACGGCGGCGAGCCGCCCGGTCAAGGCCGTCCGCACTGCGCGGTCGTCGGCGGTGACGTACTGGATCAAACCCTCCTTGCGGCCCAGCGAGATGCACTGGTTGAAGTAACGGATCGACGCGTCCGGGACCCTCACGCCGGTCAGGCGCGCCGCGATGGCGTCTGCGGCCTGCCACGCGGCCGGAGTCCCCGAGGCGCACGACATCCGCAGCGGCTTGTCCCCGGGGCCCATCGCCATGGCCGCGTCGCCGATGGCGTACACGTCCGGATGCGAGACCGAGCGCATGGTGCCGTCGACCACGATCTGGCCGGTGCCGGTGACCTCCAGGGCTGTCGCCTGCGCAATCGGGTGGACCGCGAAACCGGTGGTCCACACGGTGACCGCGGCCGGGATGGCCCCGCCGTCGGCGGTGGTGACGCGGTCGGCTTCGACGCCGGTGACGGCCGCGTGCTCGTGCACGGTGATCCCGAGTCCGCCGAAGACCTTCCACAGGTGCGCTCGGCCCTTGGGTGAGAGCCAGTCACCGAGACCGTCACGGGCGGCGAGGGCGACGTCGAGGTCCGGGCGGGCCTCGGCGATCTCGGCTACGGCCTCCAGGCCGGTGAGACCGCCGCCGACGACGACCACGCTCTGCCCGGCCTCGAGGCGGGTCAGGCGCTCGCGCAGCCGGAGCGCCCGGGGCGGCCGGCGATCTCATGGGCGTGCTCGGCCACCCCGGGGACGCCTTGGCTGTTCCAGCCGCTGCCGAGGGCGTAGACGAGCGTGTCGTAGGCGAGCTCGCCGGCGCCGTCCGCGCCATCGACGGCGACGGTCTTGCGGTCGACGTCGATGCCGGTGGCCTTCGCGATCCTCAGCTCGACGCCGGTGCCCGCGAACATCTCCTGCAGCGGCCGGGGCCTGAGGTCCTGGCCGGCCGCCAGCTGGTGCAGGCGGACGCGTTCGACGAAGTCGGGCTCGGCGTTGACGAGGGTGATCGCGACGTCCTCGCGGCGGAGCCGCCTGGCGAGGCGCCCTGCGGCGGTCGCTCCGGCGTATCCGGCTCCGAGGACGATGATGCGGTGCTGCATGCCCTTGCTCCTGTCTTACGCGGATTCGCCCCTTGAACCGGGCGGCCCGCCGTTTCCTGACAGGAACACGGTGTGAAACACCTCACATCGCGATCAGAAGGCGTTGAACAGGGGTTCCCCGTGATCGGCTGCCGACCAGCACGCGGTCGCGCGGTGGAGCTTGTCGGGATTGACCTGGCTGCGGAACGCGGCGATGCCCTCGGGGGTGACCTCCAGGCACATGACGCCGATGACCCGGCCGTCCACGACGGCCACGACGGCGGGCTCCCCGTTGGCGGTCCAGGCGTAGGCCTCGATCGCGCCGCCGACCAGGGCGCGCTTGCCCTGGCCGGGCTTGAACAGGCCTCGCAGGAACTTCGCGACCGCGACGGCGCCCTCGAACGCCTTGGCCCGGGCCGGGACCTTCCCGCCGCCGTCGCCGATCGCGATGGCGTCCTCGGTGAGCAGGCGCACGAGCGGCTCGATCCGGCCGCTGGCGGCGGCCGCCAGGAACTCCTCGATGATCCGCCGTGCGGCGGCCTCGCCGATCTCGGTGCGGGCCCGGCCGTCCGCGACGTGCTTCTTGGCGCGGTGGAAGAGCTGCTGGCTGGCGGCCTCGGTGATGTCGAGGATCTCGGCGATCTCCCGGTGCGGGTAGTCGAAGGCCTCCCGCAGCACGTACACCGCCCGTTCGCCGGGCGAGAGGCGTTCCATGAGGGTGAGGACCGCGTACGAGACCGATTCGCGCTGCTCGGCGGTGTCGGCCGGGCCGAGCATCGGGTCCCCGGCCAGCAGCGGCTCGGGGAGCCACTGGCCCACGTAGATCTCGCGGCGCGCCCGTGCGGAGGTGAGCTGGTTGAGGCACAGGTTGGTGAGGACCTTCGTCAGCCAGGCCTCGGGGACCTCGATGCGGCCGACGTCGGCGGCCTGCCAGCGCAGGAACGTCTCCTGCACGGCGTCCTCGGCTTCTCCGGCGGAGCCGAGGAGGCGGTAGGCGATGGCTTCCAGGCGCGGCCTGGAGGCCTCGAACCGGTCGACGTCGTCCGCGGTCAAGGGCATGACCCGATCTTAGATCGCACCGCCATCCGGTTCGCCCGCCCCCGGCTCCTGCCGGGTCGGCTCCTCCTGGACCGGCTCCTGCCGGGTCGGCCCCTCCCGGACCGGCTCCTCCTGGACCGGCTCGCCGAGCTGCTCACGCAGATAGTTCCAGAGCACGGCGATCAGCGCGGCCGCCGGCACCGCGAGCAGGCTGCCGACGATGCCCGCCAGGCTGCCGCCGAGCGTGACCGCGAGCAGGACCACCGCCGCGTGCAGACCCAGGCCGCGGCTCTGCACCATGGGCTGGAAGACGTTGCCCTCGAGCTGCTGCACCACGACGATGATCGCCAGCACGATGAGCGCGTCGGTCAGGCCGTTGGACACCAGGGCGATGAGCACCGCCACGAAGCCGGCGAAGAAGGCGCCCACGATCGGCACGAACGCCGCCACGAACGTCAGTACGGCCAGCGGAAGCACCAGCGGTACGCCGACGATCCACAGGCCCAGTCCGATGAAGACGGCGTCCAGCAGGCCGACGAAGGCCTGCGACCGGACGAACGCCCCCAAGGTGTCCCAGCCGCGCGCCGCGACGGCCGGGACATCGACCGCGAGCCGGCCGGGCAGCTGGCGGGTCAGCCAGGGCAGGAACCTGGGTCCGTCCTTCAGGAAGAAGAACATCAGGAAGAGGGCCAGCACCGTGGTGACGACTCCGTTGACCACCGTTCCCACTCCGGTGACGGCGGCGTTGACGATGCCGCCGACGCTGTCCTGGATGCGGGCCGCCGCCGTGTCGAGCCCCTTGGCGAGCTGGTCGTCGCCGATGTTCAACGGCGGGCCGGCGGCCCATTTCCGCAGCTGCTGGATGCCGTCGACCACGCCGGTGGTGAGTTCACCGGACTGGGACGCGACCGGCACGGCGATCAGCACCGCGATGCCCGCCGCCACGATGAGGAAGAGCACGGTCACGACCGACGCGGCCAGGGCCGGGCGCCATCCGCGCCGGCGCAGGAAACGGGTGGGCGGCCAGGTCAGCGTGGTCAGCAGCAGCGCGACGACCACGGGCCAAGTGATCGACCACGTCCACCCCATCGTCCACAGCACCACGGCGATCATCAGCAGGACCAGGAGCAGTTCCAGGCAGATGCGGGCCGAGGAACGCAACGCCGCTCGGGTCTTCGTGGAACTCAGCGTGGCAGGCATGAGATCACCTTAAGGCGCGTGATGGCGGAACCACTCGCCGCGGACGGGGTCTGCGCCCCTCGTTCCGGGCCGGTGGATCACGACGGGCTGACCGCACGTCTACGGGGTGCCGGGAAGCCGGACCACGACGAGGAGGCCTCCGGCGGCGAGGAGGGACAGGTCGACGCTCTCGTGGGGGAAGTCTCCGCGGTCGCCGCGGCTGAGCAGCAGGAGGGCCTCGGTGAGGTCGATCGCCCGCGTGTTGACGGCGTGCAGGCGTTCGATGAGTTCGTCCCGATCCCGTGCGGGATCCTTGCGGGCGACGTCGAGGAGCGTCCGCGAGATCGCCAGCGGCGTGCGCAGCTCATGGGAGGCGTTCGCGGCGAACCTCTGCTGCTCGGCGACATGGGACTCGAATCGCTCGAGCATCCAGTCGAACACGTCGGAGAGCTCACGGAATTCGTCCTGGCGGCCCTTCATGCGGATCCGGTGGGACAGCGACCCGTTCCCGGCCGCCCGTGCCGCCTCCGTGATCCGCGTGAGCGGCGCGAGCATCCGGCCGGCGAGGATCCATCCCCCGACGAGGCCGAACAGCGGCGACGAGGACTTCGAGCACGGCGAACTGCTTGCGGGTGAGGGCGACATGGCGTCCGTCGCGGAAGACCTCCCGACGGAGGGGATCGAGCCGCAGACCCGCGATCTCGCGGACCGGGGGCCGGGCGTGCGCGCGCCCGCGGTCGAGAGCCCTCAGCCGCAGGACGAGTTCCCGCAGCTCGAACGGTTTGGTGAGGTAGTCGTCGGCGATGTCGGCGGCGATCGCCTCCAGCCGCAGACCGTCACGGACGGCTTCAGCCAGGTAGGGCTCGTCCTCCACGATCAGTACGCGCATCTCTGAGGCCTATGAGCAGCGTGGCCAGCACGGTGGCCAGGGCCGCCGTGTACGCGATCGACTTGGCCGTGTTGACGGCGCTCAGGACGGCCGCCACCTCGTCGAGACGCTCCGGGTACCTCGCGATCAGCATCGCGGCCCACGAGAACCGCAGGCCCCCAGGCTGCTCCGCCGCGGGCCCCGCTCGCCGAACCGGGGAACCGCGCCCTGCGCGGTAACGAGCCGGTAACCGGTCACCGGGGAGACCTCCGGGATGGGGCTCCGCAGCGGTGGGCGCCGGGTGGGCGCGGCCGGGCAGCCTTGGGACATCCGGAGCGGGCGGCGCCCACCGACCTGTTGCCGGTGGGCACCCGGAAGCCGCCCGTCCTTCCCCGGTCCACCTCAACGATTCGGAGCATGCGATGAGCAGCGAGCGTCAAGCGGTCACCGTCCTCGGCCTGGGCATGATGGGGGCCGCCCTGGCCGGCGCGTTCCTCGACGGCGGTCACCCCACGACCGTCTGGAACCGTTCCGCGGGCAGGGGCGGAGACCTCACAGGCAAGGGCGCGGTGCGTGCCGTCACGGTCGGCGACGCGGTCGCGGCCGGGCAGGTGGTCGTCGTCTGCGTCCGCGACTACGACGCGGTACGGGAGATCCTGGAGCCGGTGAGCACGGAGCTGGCCGGGCGGGTGCTGGTCAACCTCACCTCCGGCACCTCGGAGGAGGCACGCGCCCTCGCCGGCTGGGCCGCCGGGCACCGGATCCGCTACCTCGACGGAGCGATCATGATGACCCCGCAGGGCATCGGCACACCCGAGGCGGTCATCCTCTACGCCGGGGAGCAGGAGCTCTTCGAGGAAGTCGAGCCGGTGCTGAAGCGGCTGGGCGGCGGGGGTTCCTACCTGGGCCCCGACGCCGGCATCCCGGCCCTGTACGACGTGGCCCTGCTGGATATCATGTGGTCGACGCTGAACGGCTTCCTACACGCCGTGGCGCTGGTCGGCACCGAGAAGATCCCGGCGACCGCGTTCACTCCCTTCGCGACCGGCTGGCTGGGCGGGGTGGCCTCGTTCCTGCCCGGCATGGCCGAGCAGATCGACGCGGGAGAGTACGCGGCGTACGACGCGACGCTGGAGACCCACCTTTCACCACTCGGGCACCTGATCCACGAGAGCCGGGCCCGCGGCGTCGACGCCGAGCCGCCCGCCCGGACCAGGGCCCTGGTCGAACGGGCGATCGCCGACGGCCACGCCTCCGACGGCTACGCGCGGCTGATCGAGCAGATGCGCACGCGGTAGGGCCCGGCGCGGTACCGGACCCCGGTCCGGCCGGGATCCGGTACCGCGCGCTCAGCGGCTCCGCCCCTCCGGCTCCCGGATGACCGCCCGCAGCCGCCCGCGCAGGTACTCGCGCCGGTCGCCGGGCGGGTGGTGCGGCTCCGCCGGGCCGCTGAGGCAGAGGAAGTCGAGCAGTTGGTCCACCGCCGCGTCGGAGAGCCGGTCCAGCGCGAGCACGGCGGAGTCCGGCCTCCCGCTCCAGCAGGACACGCGGTCCAGCAGGTTCGGGCGAGCCGCCGCGACCACCAGCACCGGGACCGGGTCCGCGGCCAGCCCGTCCACGAACTCCAGCAGGGCGTCCGGCGCCCGGTGCAGATCGTCGATGACCAGGACCAGCGGCAGGTCCAGGGGGTGCCCGGCGAGGAACTCCTTCCACACCGCCGCCATGCGGGCCGCGTCCCGGACACCGTCCTGCGCGAGGATCTCCGTAAGGCGAGAGAGCGCCTCGGCCGGCAACCGGGCGGCGCCGCCCAGGCTCTGAACCGTGACGCCGGTGGCCGGGCACCTGCTCACCAGGTACCGGGCGGTCCGCGACTGGCTGACGAGCCGGCGCTCGACCTCGATCAGGAACCGGGTCTTGCCGATCCCCGCTCCGCCCAGCACCGTCACCAGGTGCGGCCTGCGCCGGTGCGCGGCCCGCTCCAGCATCCCCTGGACGACGGCCAGCTCGTGGTCGCGGTCCACGATGGGCAGCGCGTGCCCGGTCAAGCACTCCTCCGCGAAGCCCTCGGCGCCCCGCCCGCCACCCGTCCCCGCCGACGAGGACGACCCGGCCTGCGGCGGGAATCCGTCGGCCGCGGCCGGGCGGAGGGAGGGGTCGTGGTCGAGGATCGCCCGCTGCAACGCTCGCAGGTCGTGGCCGGGATCGACGCCCAGCTCCCCGACCAGCACGGCGCGCGTCCGCCTATACACCTCCAGGGCGTCCGCCTGGCGCCCGCATCGGTAGAGGGCGAGCATGAGCTGGCCGCAGGACCGCTCGCGCAACGGCTCGCGCTCGACCATGGCCTCGAGTTCGCGCACCACCTCGTGGTGCCGGCCGCAGGCCAGCGCCGCCTCGAAGTAGTCCTCCGTCGCGTCCAGCCGGGCGTTCTCCACTGCGGCCAGCTCCGGCCAGGCGATGCCGGTCTCGGCCAGGTCGGCGAGTACAGGGCCGCGCCATAGGCCCAGCGCCTCCCGGAGGTCCGCGGCGGCCTCCGCGTGCCCGCCCCGGGCGAGATGGGCGCGCCCCCGGGCGACCAGCCGCTCGAACACGTGGAGGTCGACCTGCTCGGGATCGACCGCGAGCATGTATCCGGGCGGCTGGGTGACCAGCACCGCCCCGCCCTTCGTCCGGTCCTCGCCGGCCAGCGCCCCGCGCAGGCCGGCGACCGCGTTCTGCAGGATCTTGCGGGCCGACGCCGGAGCCCCGTCCACCGGCCAGAGCGCCTCCAGCAGCCGGCTCGTCGCCACCACCCGGTTGGCGTGCAGCAGGAGCAGGGCGAGCGTCGACCTCTGCCTGGCCCCACCGAGAACCGACGGCCGCTGTCCGTCACCGACCTCCAGCGGACCCAGCATGCGAAACCGCATCACACCTGTCCGCGATCGGGGGTCGCCATGCCTTGATCGTACCCGCCGGCCCGGAGCCGATCGGCCGCCACCGGCTGAACCTGCCGGCCCACGTCGCGGTCAGCCATCCCACCCTCACCACCGCCTGGGCCGACAGTGCCTACCGCACCAAGCTCATCGACCACGCCGCCACCTCGGGCATCGACCTGCACACCATCCGCCGCCATCCCCCTCCCTGCCAAACCAGCGGTAGGTGGTCTTGTGGCTGATGCCGCGGTCGGTGGCCGATCACCCGGCGGATCTCGGTGGGGTGCGCCCGCGCGGCACGCAAGAGGAGGGGGCGCCACCGCGCGGTGGGCGCCTGCCGAGGACGTGCCTACGGCCTACTTGTAGGTGACGTCGCTCTTGGTGACCTTG